>JAHFUF010000578.1 GCA_023265235.1 Blastocatellia bacterium | reverse complement strand
CAATATCTTGATGTTGCAAAGTAGCAAGTAGATTACCTTTTCTATCCCAAACTTTAGCAGTTTTATCGCTACTAGAAGTAACAATGAAGTTAGAATCAGGAGAGAAACTTGCTGAATTGACCCTATCTTGATGTTGCAAAGTAGTAAAATAACCCTCTACAGGTTTAATAGAGCGGGCTAAGAGAAATTTTAATGTGGGGATGTTACTATTTAGTTTTTTTTCTGTAGCTAACCTATATCCTTCGCTTAAGTAGAGTGTAGAGTTGAAATAGTTTGGGTTTTCTGAAAGAAGTTCCCTACGTCCTTGTTCTTGATATATTGCTATTTGGTTTTCTGTTGCTCTTAAATTTTCTTTCTCAGCAATAGTTTTTTGTTTGTTGGCTTCAAGGGAATTATTATAAGCAAAAATAGAAGCAGTAATTGCAAAAACAAGGGAGGAGGCTAGTCCTACTAAGATTTTACGTAAACGACTATTAGATTTAATTTTTTCTTCTTTAGAAAGACGTTCTGTTTCAGCTAGTAATTGTAAATCTTCAGCACGTTGTTTTTGTTCTAGAGCTAATTGTGTTTGGGTTTCAGCTTGTTGTTGAGCTAATTCAAGTAAACGTTGTTGCTCAAAAAGCTTTTGTTGTTGTAAATCAGTTTCAGCTTGTTGACTAGCAAGAATAAATTCTCTTTCTAGTGCCGTAATCTCCAGTTGAGTTTTTTGCCAGTCTAAAGCTTTTTGTAAAGCTTGGCCACGTAGTAAAAAATCATTATATTTATTAGACTCTAGCCATTGTTGAAGACTTGCTGATAGTAGACGCTCACCTTTTTTCACTTCTACCCAATTTTTATCATAAAATGTGGTATAAATTTTATTACGAGCTTTGAGATAAGCCCCTTTTTCGTTTGTATTATTTATATTGTTTGTATCAATTGTTACCATTCCTGTTAATTTTAATTTAAAGTAAATCTCCTCTATTTTGCTTATATATTTAATATTTGTAAGTAACTCATTGTATGTTTCTAACATTTGCAACTTATGTTGTTTATTAACTTCTGACTCAAACCTTTTTTCTGCATAACTTAAATTGATGTCTATTTGTGATTTTTGTAAGAATAGTTTGTTAACAAGCTTTGTTACTAAAACTTCTTCAGATTCATTATTATCTATCTGTAGCTCTAATCTAAGAGCTTCGCAAAGGTTTAAGGTCATATAAGGGTGTCCAGATGTCCACTTATAAACTTGTTCTAGGAGCTTATCTAAATTTTTGCTTTTGGCTGGTAATCCAGATGCCAGAGTTTTTGTTTCTTCTAGTGTGAAATCTTGCAAGAGAATTTCTTTACCAACATTAAAAGTCCCATAGTTAGGATCTTTAATAAGGCTTGCTGGGGAAATTACTCCTATAAGACAAAAGGTTAGTCTTTTATATTCTGGAAACTCTTCACGATAGTTATAAATATGACGCAAAGAAGTAAAAAAATCATCTGAGGAAAAAGGTAATGATAGAACTAAGTCTATTTCATCAATAAAAATTACAATAGGTTGTGAAGTGAGAGCTAAGACTTTTTCTTTCAAAAAAGAAAGCCAAACTTCTTTTGGGTGGTTATTGTCATTTTCTTCAAAGAAACTATCTAAATCAAAGTTAAGCTTTAACTCTTCTTTGATTCTTCTAATTAGTGCGTAATACCAAAAATTATGTGTTTGATCTACTATTCCTATTTCCTGAATATCAAGGTAAATAGAGAGAATAGCGTTACTTTCTAGCTTCTTTTTGGTTTGAATACATAAACTAGATTTACCCACTTGGCGGCAAGTTAGGATATAACAATATTCACCTTTTATTAATTCTTCAAAAAGTTGCTTGTCTGCCAAACGCTCAACATAAAATGAATCAGAAGTAATAGTTCCACTAGTCTTGTACTCTTTTGTCATAAATACACTTTCATAACCTATTAATCTTCTAGTAACTGTTTATACAGTGAACAGGAAAGACGGAAATACCTGTTGTTTCCTTCTGATTTCTCTATTAATAGCCCAAATCGGGTTAGAGCTTTACATAGTTTGAGATTGTTGGGTAGACGTAACTCACCATCTTTAAATAGTGTCAGTTCTTCTTGTAATTTTGGGTTTATTTTTAATAAACGTCTAGCATGGTTTAAAAAAGGGCTAAAAGAAGTGTTTTTCTTAGGATCTAACAAATCACACAGAGGTATTTGAGAATTAGTTGCATCTCGCATTATGGAGTTTACTAGGGCAGGATTTCCGCCAACTATAGCCATTAATTGTTTTATTTGTTCACTTGTCCAATTAGGAAGGTCATAACGAGAGGATAATACCATTACTTGTTGTTCATTAAATTCTTGTAAAACTATTTCAATACCTATATTAAAGGGTGAACCTACTTCTATTAAATCTATTCTTGTCCTAGATATAGCTACCATAAGTCTAAATTTAGACCATATTGAATCAGGGTTTTTACACCAAGCTTGTAGCATACTAAAAAAACCTGAGTGGAAATTTTTATCATAAATACAATCAGCTTCATCTATTAATAAGATAAATAGTCCCTTTGTTTCTGGTAAAACGTGTTCTTTCATTAAGGTTCTTATTTTATCTTGTGCGTGTGCAAAACGACTACCCCATATTCTTTTTATGCGTCCTTCTACATCGTTTGGCCAAACTTTCTCTACTATTTTTGTAGCTATATTTTTAAGTAATGAATCAAAATCTGTAATTTCATCAAGGAAGTCTGAAAAATTAATATACACATAAGTAATTTCCTTAGTGTTATTCTTTTCAAGAAATTTATCTAATAGATAATAAAGTAGAGTAGTTTTTCCAGATCGCCCAGCCCCAATGACCACTATTGGTTCGCTGTGAGAGCCTAATCTATTCAAAGCTTGTTCTTCTTCTAGAGGATTACGAGGTATATATAAATTAAGTGAAATAGCTGGTAGAGAAGGTATAGCTACATTATCAGGCTGAGATGAAGTTGTATTGCTAGGATTTCCATTCTCTTGACCCTTACTAGGCTTATTACTAGCTAGTAATTTGGATAGCAACTCATCTGCTACACTATTAAATATTTGATTTTGAGGTCTATCTTCTTTAGCAAAAGCAATTAATTCAGCTATCCATCCTTCTTTGTTTGCTCTAGTAATTAAGTCAAATAAAATCTTCTCTAATCCACTAGGAGTAGTGATACTATAAAGATCCTTGTTTAACTTAAACTTAAGCATTTGTTCGAGCGAATCAGTATCAAAGGCGTTTAATAAAGCTTTTTGCAGTTGTTCAAACTCTTGCCCTTTTAGCCTCATAAATAATCTATCACTTTCTATTAGGAAAAATAGCTAATCAATTAGCGTTTATTTAACAGAAAATCAGCAACAACCCTAAGATGTTCATTTCCAGAATTATATTCTTTAGCACAAGAGATTAATTGGTTTATCCAACCTTCTTTGTTTGCAACAGTAATTAAATCAAATATAACATTTCCAAGACCACTAGAAGTAGTAATACTATTATAGAGATTTTCTAAATCGGTAAGCTCAAATAAGTGCTCAGGTAAACTATTTAGTGAAAGACAAGAAAGATCTAAACTACCAAGGTGTTGTTCTTTAGCTTGATTGATTAAACCTAGAACAATCTGATCAATCTCAAAATGATTAGGTAATAGTTGATATTTATTCCTGGATTCTTTGCCTAGTTCTCTATGTAAGTTGCTAGAAGGATAATCACATAGGCAAATAACACAACGCCCTAAATGCCTATCCTTCATATCTTTATCCATTGGGCTACGATTTATAGCCAACCAAACCCTAGCAACCTGGTTATAGGAAAGATTAAGCCTAACCCAACAACAAAGTTGAGGTATGGATAAAGTGGCTAAGTAATCAGCACAGGACATAGCATTAGTCATAAAAGATTAATCTAAATAATTTGTAGGAAAAGCCAGAGTAATAAATGCTAATATGGAATGAGAAGATACTATATTTTCTAAATCAAAGCTAGTGGAAATGAGTTAGGCAAACAGAGCAAAAGGATATTCATTA
>JAHFUF010000577.1 GCA_023265235.1 Blastocatellia bacterium | reverse complement strand
GACAAAGGCACATATTCAAATACTGGATCGTAGCCAAAACCATTTTCTCCGCGAGGGGTAAAAATTATCTGTCCTTGAGTTCTAGCAGTAAATACCTCTTCAATGCCATCGCCTACTAGTGCTAAAGAACAAATAAAGCGTGCTGTTCTTTTTTCTAAAGGAACGTGCTTTAACTCAGTTAATAATTTTTCATAGCGCGTTTTATCAGAAGCATTTGGCCCAGCATATCTAGCAGAATAAACCCCAGGTGCACCATTAAGAGCGTCTACTAGTAAACCAGAATCATCACTTAAGGAAAGCACCTTGGTTTGTTGAAAATAATAATGGGCTTTAATCAATGCGTTTTCACTAAAAGTTATGCCTATTTCTTCTACATCTGCTATGGGGGGGAAACTATGTAGGTTAAGTATTTCTAACCCGCTATTAGTTAATAATTTTTCTAATTCTAAAATTTTACCTGGATTTTTTGTTGCAACTAGAAGTTTAGAAACCTTCATCTAATCTCCTCGAAAAAAGAAATATATGGTTTTCTACAGATAAAGATTGACAATATTGTTAATTACATATATTTAACTGGCCATTGAAAACATTGAAAACATTGAAAACACAAAACGTATGTGGTTAAAAAATTTGACTCCAAGCATAGCATGCCTGCCTAAGTAAAAACAAATGAAAATCAAAACCATAGCAAAATTTCATTGCTAATAGGTAAATACTTATGATATAATTCAGTTTGTCGTGTCGAGTATTATTTTAACTATTGAAAAAATTATAACAGTAAAACAACTATAAAAGCCCCGCAAAAGTGGGCATAACGGGAAGGATCGAAACACTATGAGAACAAATTTAGATGACAAGATGTTGGAAACGGACTTGGATTCGTCGGGGGGCGAGTCTATGGTTTCTGGCATCGACTTGGAGAAGTTTCTCGCCGAAATTGACTCTGCCACAGAAGAACAGAGTGATTTTTGGACTGAAGAAACTGAACCTCCAGAAATAGTAGAAGAAGACCTAGAAGTTGGTGTCTCAGGACGCCCTGAACTTGGTGTTGATGCAGATAAATCTTTAGATGCCATGACACTCTACTTACGAGAAATGAGCAATGTTAGTTTACTTACTCGTGAAGATGAAGTTAATATTGCAAAACGTATTGAACGTGGCTCTCGCAGAATGGAAAAAGCTTTGTCTCGCTCAATGGTAATGGCAGAGGATCTAGAACAACTACTGTATCTTTTAAAAAAAGGTGAGATCTCTATTCGTCAAGTTATAGATACTTCAGATTCAGAACTTGATGATATAACAGCAGAAAACGAAAATAATTACCTAGAAGAAACCATCACAGAACTAAAAGAATCTGTAAGCCAACTAAAAGAAGTAAGAAGAACAAGCGAGAAAGCTGCACTGGATAAACGCTCTAAAGCTCTTAGTAATTTGCGTAAAATACGTCGCTTACGTATTAAATTAAGTAAACAAATTCGTAAAATCTCTTTTTCTCTAGAAATTAAGCGTAGTTTTATTAGTTCTATACAAAAAGTAGTTCATGAAATAGAAAGAGATGAGCGAGTTATTTCAGAAGCAACTTTTCTTTTAGAAAACTCTGAAAATAGAGAACAATTAGAACAAAAATCTACTCGTAGCAAAAAACTTGTTTTCTCCGATGAAGAACTACGTAAAAAAATACGAGCAGCAAAACGTCATCTTACTGAATTAGAAAAACGTTATCTTAGTAATGCAGTAGAAATTAAGCGTAGTTTCCGCCAAATCCTTCAAGCTGATGCACAAGCCGCAGAAGCACGTAAAGAAATGATAGAAGCCAATTTACGCTTAGTAGTCTCTATTGCCAAAAACTATATTAATCGTAGTCGTGGACTGCAATTTGCGGACTTAATCCAAGAAGGTAATATTGGGTTAATGCGTGCAGTAGAAAAGTTTGATTACCGTAGAGGGTATAAATTCTCTACTTACGCTACTTGGTGGATTCGTCAAGCTGTGACTCGCGCTATAGCTGATCAAGGTCGTACTATTCGTGTACCAGTACATATGGTAGAAACAATTAATAAAATTGTTAGAACTGCACGTCTTATGGTACAAGAGCTAGGACGCGAACCAACGCATGAGGAATTAGCCACACGAACAGATTTACCTGTTGCTAAAGTTCGACAAGCTTTGAAGATTGCTCAAGAACCGATTTCACTAGAAACTCCAATTGGTGATGATGGAGAATCATCATTAGGTAGCTTTATTGAAGATCAATCTAGCCTTAACCCTGCGGAAATGGTAGTAGGAAAGAGTTTACGTGAAGCGACAATGGAAGTGCTTAACACGCTTACTCCTCGTGAAGCACAGATTCTAAAGATGCGTTTTGGGCTTGATGCCGAAGGACATGAAAGAACTTTAGAAGAAGTTGGCCGTCACTTCTCAGTAACTAGAGAACGTATAAGACAAATTGAGGCTAAAGCTTTGCGTAAACTGCGACACCCAAGCCGTAGCCGTAAGCTAAAGACTTTCTTTGATGATAGTCATGCTTAATATCTAAAAACAAATAGCTAGGTAAAGTTGGCCACAACTAGTAAGTTTTTGTTGCTTACTAATTGTGGCTAAATATTTTTCGTGCATTTAATAGTTAAGTAGCATAAAATTCTGGTTTTACATCACAAACAAAGCATAGTTTACTTAGGCCATGGCCAAACTAATAATAACCAATGAGCTAAATAACCAAACATCGGAATTTGTTATTACCAAATCTGAAACTAAAATTGGTCGTCACCCTACCCAAAATGATCTAGTCTTACCTACTAAGCAAGTTTCTGCTATACATGCTTTACTTAAACGTATTGGTAACGAGTATCTACTAATAGACCTAAACAGCACAAATGGCACAATAGTTAAAAAAAATCGTATTACAGAAGCTTCTCTTAAAGATAGAGATTTATTTTCTATTGGCACTTTTACTATTGAACTTAGTGACCATTCTGCTCGCAAAAATGATATTAGCTACCAAGAAGCACCAATAGGGCAAAATGTATTAACTCGTTCTGTTTCAGGCGATCCTTATCAAACAAGGATGCTAGACAAAGATTTTGAGCAAGGAGCACTAGAAGCCCGTTTAGCGGAAAAAATCAAAATCTTAGAGACTCTCTATGAATTAGGAAGGATGTTTAGCTCTGTTCTTAATATTGATGAAATTTTCCAACAAATTGCCGAAATACTCTTTAGGCTAACTCCTGCTGATCGTTGTGCAATTTTAATTTGTCAATCGCCCACTAACACCTTAGAGCCACGTTTAATCAGAATAAACTCCAATAAAAACCTCCCTAACCCTCAACAAACAGACTTTACAATTAGTCGTACAATTGCTAGTAAAGTTATGGCTGATCGTTTATCACTGCTTTCTGTTGATGCACAAACTGATAGAAGATTAACGTCTGAGAGTATTGCTATTCAACATATTCATTCTGTTATGTGTGCTCCATTACTTGGTAAAACTGATATTTTAGGGGTAATTTATGTAGATAAAATAGACCTGCATGATAGTTTTGGCTCTGATGACTTAGATTTATTAAATGCCGTTGCAGGCCAAGCAGCTATCGCCCTTGATAATGCTAGAGCCTATGAACAATTAGCTCAAGAAGCTATTGCACGCTCTTCCTATCAACGTTTTATGCCCAACCATATTATTGATTTAATTATTAAGTCTCCTGAAGGACTTAAAATTGGTGGCACAATACAACCTGCAACTATTTTATTTGCTGATATTCGTGGCTTTACTAGTATGGCAGAAAAAAGCCGCCCACAATTAGTAGTTAAAGCACTTAATCTGTTTTTTACTGCTATGACTGAAATTATTTTTGCTAACCTTGGAACTCTAGATAAATACTTAGGCGATGGCCTAATGGCAATTTTTGGTGCCCCTTATCGTAATGATGATGATGCTATAAATGCAGTTAATGCTGCTATTGGTATGCAAAGACGATTAAACAAATTAAACCTAGAAATCAAAAAACTTGGGTTCGCACCTATTGAAATTGGCATAGGAATAAATACAG
>JAHFUF010000576.1 GCA_023265235.1 Blastocatellia bacterium | reverse complement strand
TAACTAGTTGTCCACAACGATGACAATAAGTCTTTCCAATACGCGCATAAAGTAAGCGTAAGTAATCAAAAATTTCTGTCTGTGTTGCTACTGTGGAATGCGGATTACGAGAGCTATTTTTTTGACTAATTGCAATAGCTGGACAAATTCCTATTACTTCATCGACATCTGGTTTATCCATTCTCTCTAAAAACTGTCTTGCATAAGCTGAAAGCGACTCTACATAACGACGTTGTCCTTCAGCATATATGGTATCAAAGGCTAAGGAGGTCTTCCCTGACCCTGAAACACCTGTTACTACAGTTAATTGATTGAGGTAAATATCTACATTAATGTTTTTAAGGTTATGAACCCTTGCGCCTCGCACTATTATGCGTTCTAAGTTTTGAGTATTGTTATTCATTGATGTTGCTTTAGATTATATGAAATTTTCTTAACAAGCCAAATTATAAGCATAACACAGCCTAATAAAAGTGTAATTCCTAACTAGCGCAATTTGTCCGAAACCCCTTCGCTCTTTTGCTCCTTTGGTATAAGTATTATCAACAGTGCTTCTCCTTTATTAAATCTTAGAAAACCTATTACTTATACTAGTGAATATCACTTTATTTGAAAATTTAAACATCAAGCCACTCATTATCTTGGCCTCACTAGCATCAAAGACTATCTTGTTTCTAATAAACAAGCTAAAATGGCAAGTCATAAATTAATCCAATTAAAATTTTATATACATCTAACTATTAACTTTCCACATATTTATTGGTAGGGGATAAGTTTTTTGTAATGTCTTTCGGGAGGAATAAATGAACCCCAACTTAGAGATAGATAAATTTATTGAAAAATCAGGGCCATTAGATCTAAGCGGTATCGATTGGTCAAAAGCCAAAGATCAACCTCTTTCTCAATCAGAATTACGTTGTATCCTTTACATGCTTGATATAGAAACTTACACTATTGCATATTTAAGAGATTTAGTTAACAGCAAAGCTATTGAACAAGATTCTGATATGGCAGAGTTTATTGCCTGTTGGGCATATGAAGAAGCCTTTCATAGCCGTGCTTTAGAACGCTTCTTAAGAGAAGCTGGCGTAGAATTAGATCCTAATCGCAAACGAAGTTACCAAAGACCAGAACGCATTTCTGAAACCCTAAAAGATTTAGGAGCAGCTATTCTCTCTCGTGTTTTCCCTGATTTCACCACTGTCTATTTAACTTGGGGAGCAATTCAAGAATTAACCACCTTAAATGGTTATAACAACGTTGCGCGTAAAAGCAAAAACAAAATACTAGTAGAAGTCCTACGTCGAATAATGCGTGATGAAGCAAGGCATTTTGGTTTTTACTATAATAAAGCTATGCGTAGACTCTTAGATTCTCCTAAAGCTCAACGTTTAACTTCTTTAATGGTAAAAACTTTCTGGAGACCAGTAGGAGCAGGAATTAAAACCGATGAAGACGTAGCTTTTATCATTGCTTATGCTTTTGGTGATGAACCAGGTCAAAAAGCTGTATGCCATATTGATAGCACTATTGCTAAGCTACCTGGGCTAGAATGGTTTAATCGTATGCAATTGTACGCAAAAGAAAGCTGTGAGCTTTTTATAGAACAAGCCCCTTGGAAAGTAGCAGAGCCATCTGAACAACTTTCCTAAAACCCGATCAAACCTGTAAGTTTATGAAATATATGCCTCTTGAGTCTATACTGCTAGCATTGTTATGAAATTTCATTTGCTTACTTTGCTTTTTTTTACCCTATGGCCTAGTACTATTACACTAGGGCAAAATGAAATCATTCATAGCGATGCTTATCAATACTTAGAATTTCTTCGAGAAGAACAAGCAGAGCTTGAGTTTCAACTAAAACACAAAGAAATAGACCACCCATTTTATAAACTTGCCTCTACTCGTCTGAGTATTCTTAGAGAGCTAATCATAAGCTATGGCCGCGACAGTCAAATGAATCGTATGCCAGAATATCACGTTGTCATAACTCAAGATTTAGAAACCTTAATACCTAATGGTCGTAACAAGCTAAAAACAGCTAAACCCAATCAAATAATTGATGAGCGTTGGCGGTTTATTAAAACTATTGTAAAAGGTGAAACTTTTTATCTACTAGAACGCCTTAATGATATTCCATAGATTAGGAGATCAAAGTGAAAAATACTCGGCTCAGATATATTGCTATACTATCTTGCCTATTATACTTTTCCATCAGTACCAATTCTCAAGAACTAAAACAATCTCTAAATCCTCCACAATATAACCTTGCTTCACCAACAGAATTACAAGAAGAACTTTGTAGTATCCCCTTTGATAACCATGAAAGAGAAGCATTTATGGCTAAACTCTTTATTCAAGCAGGTGCAAAACCCGAAGATGTTCAAAAACAGCCTATAGATATTTCTGAGCAACCTTTTCATAACATTTATGTGGTTAAACCTGGTAAAACAAAAAATATAATTGTTGTTGGAGGACATCTAGATCACGTTTCTGTTGGACAAGGAATAATAGACGACTGGACAGGAGCTTGTGCTGTTACTAATATTTATCAAGCAATTAAAGATATACCCACTAATCATACTATTGTATTTATTGGGTTTGCTAGCGAAGAGAAAGGTCTTTTAGGTTCACGAGCTTACGTTAGGTCTTTATCAGAAGAAACTAAAGCAAATCATAAAGTTATGGTAAACCTAGAATGTTTAGGAGCAGGAGAATCATTAGTTTGGGTCAATGGTTCAGACAAAGAACTAGTAGATAAACTTAATGACACTGCTAAAAAAGCAAATTTACCTTTATCAGAACATACATTAAATGGAGTAGGAGCAGATTCTAATTCGTTTCGCGCAGTTAAAATTCCAGCTATTACAATAGACGGGTTACCTCAAGATAAATTCTCGTTTATTCATTCAAATGAAGATAAATGCGAAAATGTTAACCAAAAGTTTTATTATAATTCTTATCGCTTAGCTGTTAACTACTTGTTAGATTTAGATCAAATAAACAATTCTGCTATAAATACTGATGAACAACCTAAAAAACCTTAACGAAGATTTTCTAGCATTAATATCAGCTATACGTAGTCATCTAGAGTTCTATCAAGAACTTGGATTAACTCATATTGGTCGAAATAACCTGCGTTCCAAGGTAAACCCAAATATTTCTTTAGCAGAACCAGCACCAATAAATAATCCAACCATAATGTTAGAAAATATTTCCTCAAAAACCCTTCTCTCAACAGATCAATCCTTCTTATTTAACATTGGAAATGATACTCAAATCTCTAGATCGCCTTCTAAACAATTCCCCTCAATAAAAAAGTCATTGGGTAAGTCAACTTTGATAGAAATTCGTTCTGAAGTAGGTCATTGTTGTCAATTATGTAACCAAGCGACCAATGTTGTTTTTGGAGAAGGTAATCCTAATGCTGAGTTGATGTTTATAGGAGAAGCCCCAGGAGCAGAAGAAGACGCAACAGGAAGACCTTTTGTTGGTGCGGCTGGTAGATTATTGGATAAGATTATTGCTGCTATAGGACTTAAAAGAGAAGATGTTTATATAACTAATGTAGTCAAATGTCGTCCTCCCAATAACCGTAAACCAACAAGTGATGAAATGAAGGCTTGTGAACCATTTTTATTTAATGAAATTGAAGTAGTAAAACCTAAACTGATTGTTACTTTAGGAGCAACTCCTCTTACCTCTTTATTGAATGTTAAAGAAGGGATCACCAAAACTCGTGGCCAATTTTATAGTTTCCATGAAATTCCAGTAATGCCTACTTTTCACCCTGCATTCCTTTTGCGTTTTCCTGAACACAAGCGCGAAGTATGGGAAGACATGAAAAAAGTAATGAATCAACTACAAGAAATTAGAAAACTAGATAAATAAAGTAGATGATTAAGAGAAGAAGAAAAAATTTAGCAGAGTTAGATTAAAATAGAAAAAGATAAATTAAGAAAGGGTAAAGAAAAGGGGGAACAGAAATAAAAGATAAAGAAGAAAAAAAGAAGAGGAATAAAAGAGTGGAAAATCCGGCGACTACCTAG
>JAHFUF010000575.1 GCA_023265235.1 Blastocatellia bacterium | reverse complement strand
TGACAACTTTATTAGCAGAAGCAAAAACCCAACTCCAAGAAGGAAATACTGCTGCAGCAATAGAAAAATTACAGGAAGTAATCAAACTCGATAGTAATAATGCTGAAGCTTATAAGACCTATGCAGATGCATTAGTAGTAGTTAGCCGCTACCCAGAAGCAATAGAAAATTATCAAAAGTCTATGGATTTAAACAAAGAAGATTTAGAACTCTATAGCAAACTAGGGCAAGCTTGTGAGCAAATAGGGCAAGATGATAAAGCAATTATTGCTTACACAACTTCATTAGCAACCAAAAATGATGCGAGTCTGCGACTACAATTAGCCCGTGTCTTAGTTCGTAATAACCGTTTGGAAGAAGCACGAAAAAATTATGATCAAGTAGCTAAAGGTCAAGATGTTTCTCTAGCAAATACTGCTAAGCAGGAAATAGCTAAACTAAACGATGAGCATATTGCTAGTAGTAAACCATTTAAAACGCCTTTACCACTACCATCTCTTAGACCTACACCTACACCTACTCCTACTCCTACTCCAGAACCTATTAAAAGAACAGAACCTGTTAGAGTAGAAATCCCCAAGCCTATTGCTATACCAACAAACCCACCAGTAACGTCAACAGAACATATATCTAGAGGTAGAAGCCTACTAACAGATGCAAAAGATTATAACGGAGCGTTAAGAGAGTTTGAAAAAGCAATTAATTTAGATCCTAGAAACCTTGGAGTTTATTACCTAATCGGTTTATCACAGTATGGTTTAGGAAATCGTTTGGCTGCATTAGAATCATTCCGAAGGTGTACTCCTCCTGCGTGGAATGGGGATTATAGCAATGTGTGCCCAGGTCAAGTAAAAAAAGTAGAAAAAGAATTAAAGAAGTAGTTTTTTAGTATTAATTATCTATTGGTGAAACTATGCCAAGCTTACTAGTAAGATTGCCTGATGGGGAAAGCCGTGAAGTTAAAACAGTTAAAACTAAAACTTCCATTGGTCGATCCTCTCGCAATGACATTTGTATTAATGATCCTTTTGCCTCTCGCCTTCATGCAGAGGTGCGCCATGATGGTAGTGCTTATTTTCTTACCGATTTAGGTAGTGCTAATGGTACTTTTTGCAATGGGGGGAAAGTTATTGGCACCATTCCACTTAATATTAGTGACGTAATACAAATTGGAGAAACAAGAATTGGTCTTATAGCTGACCCTCTTCCTACTTCATCAAATGAGTTAATGTTATCAGACTTAACTATGTCAACCGAAGCAGAATTAACTATCGCTTCTGGTAAACATAGTTCTGGGATATTTTCTGTTTTAGAAGAAGTGACTAATTCTTCCAAAGCTAATAATGCAGGACAAACACTAGTTGTTCATTCTGCAGAGAAAGAACAAAAACGAAACTTATTAGAGATTATTAGCAAAGTAGGGGTTACATTACTTTCGGACACATCATTAGACGACACACTAAAACGCATTATGGAGTTAGTTTTTGACGCTTTACCAGTAGAAAGAGGTTTTCTCTTTTTATCATCTCAATGGATGCCTAATGAAAACAACAATCGTAGAATGCGCAGTAGACCTAATGAATTGGTTTGTAAGGTTGCACGCAATGCAACTAAAGAGCTTACAGGAGAGGAACTTAAAATTAGTCGATCGCTCCAAGAAAAAATCATTAATGAAAGAACCTCTGTATTAACTTCTGATGCTTCACACGATCCCCGTTTTCAAGAAATGCAGTCTATTGTTATCAACCAAATACGTTCCATTATGGCTGTGCCTCTGGTAATTGGAGAAAAGGTAATGGGGATGATTTATGCAGAAAACCCATATGTTACCCGTTTTAGCCAGGACGATCTGCTAGTATTAACTACTATAGCTTCAGTAGCAGTAATTAAAATAGAAACTGCTCGTTTAATTGAAGAGAGAATAGAAAAGAAGCGAATGGAAGAAGAGTTAAAAGTAGCCAGCGAGATTCAACTACGACTACAGCCGCTTTCCCCGCCTCGTATACCAAATTATGACATGATTGGTATTAGTTTTCCTTGTAGAGAAATTGGTGGAGATTATTATGATTTTATTCAACGCAAAAACGGTCGTACATTAGTTGCTTTAGGAGATGTTTCTGGTAAAGGTATGGGAGCAGCTTTAATGATGTCTAGCCTACATGCTGCCTTACATGCCCAAGCCCAAACACCTCTTAAACCCTCCGAAATAGTAACAGAAATTAATAAATATATTTTTGCTAGCTCTCCAGAAAATAAGTTTCTTACACTATTTTGTGCTGAGTTAGATAATATTACTGGCGAGCTTTTTTATTCTAATGCAGGACATAATCCACCTATTTTGGTTTCTAAAGATGGTAGCTATAAGCTATTAGAATCAGGAGGATTACCAATTGGAATCACAGATGATATTGACTATGAAACAAACGTTACTGTCATAAGCCCTGGAGATGTATTAGTTATTTATAGTGATGGGATTACTGATAGCGTCAATGAAAAAGATGAAGAGTTTGGAGAAACCCGTTTAATTGATGTAATCCGCCGTTATCGTAGTCGTACAGCGTCACAACTTCGCGATCGTATTGATGAAGCAATTGCAGGATTCATTGGTTTGTGCCCACCAATTGATGACACTACTATCGTAATTATTAAACGGGCAATAGAATAATCCTTTGTTTTAATTAATTAATAAAGCTTAACCATAATGACAGTTTAACTAATATATTTACTTGACTTAGTTAAGGTAATACCTTTATTATGGCAAGGATTATTTGCTAATAACCTTTTAGGTTTTTCTTCTAGTTCCTAATGTTTAAAATTCATACTTAAAAAACGTCTAAAAATAGACACCCATAGGGTGTACTCTAGAACGTCAATAGATAGGGAGATAATTGATGGCAACAAGAACTGCTAATAAACAACCCTCACTAACCGAACGTGAACGTCAAGTGCTTAAGCTTTTAGTAGATGGGTATGCCAATGAAGAAGTAGGCGAAATGTTAAACCTCTCTCGCCGTACAGTAGAAGCTCACCGTGCTCGTATTATGTTAAAACTTAATATGCATGACTTACCTGCACTAGTAAAATACTCTATTAAATCCGGTCTTACTACGGCTGATGAGCATCGTAATGATCCACGACTGCCTGATTAGTTGTTAAAGATTCTGTTTTCAGCATTTTAATAAATGATGGCTTGGTAATTAGTGATTTTACTATTTACTAATGCCATCATTTTACGTTGTCAAATCATTTTTGGATCTATTAAACCTCATACATTTTAGGATTTTGAGGTAGTAGTTAAAGTTTCTATATACGTTTCCTCTAAAGATATTTCGACATAGCATGTCTTTTTATACTTAATATTTATTTATATTTATTTAGCTTAAATCTAGAATAAAGAAAATTTCTTTCTCTTAAGAATAGAGTATATAATGTTAGCCAGATTAGCATATAATTTTCCTTATGCCTAATATGCCTAAAATGATAATCGTTCGAGAAAGCTTACCAACACGTTGTGACATCTGTCATCAAAGAGATCTGTTTAACCCTAAAACAGGCAAGTGTCAACGTTGTATTAAAATATCTCAACAGTTAAAAAAGCTCTCTAGTCAACAGGTTAGCCACCCTAATGATGCGAGTGTATTGCAAGTTTTTGGTGCTTTATTACTCTTTGGCGTAAATATTTACTTTCTGCCTTATGCTCGCGCATGTGTGCAAAATTTTTGGCTCACTTTTGGGATATATCTTTCTTCAGTAATACTTGCTGTAATATTAATTTTGTGTGGTAAAGGTCGATCCATAGTATAATTATGGCCTTCAACAATCATTTAATAGCAAATCCAAAGAGTAATCACTATGAGAAAATACTGCTATTTATGTCACGATTCTCTAGAACCAAGCTTAGAAGGCACAATTTTTTATAATGAATCGTCTAATTCTCACTCTGGTCTTTATGCTTGCAGTAAATGTGTTAGTGAATTGGGAGAAGATGAGGCGTTTTTTCGCCTTGAAGAATCCTATGAACATCGTGCTAGCCTACGAGACACTTTACCAC
>JAHFUF010000054.1 GCA_023265235.1 Blastocatellia bacterium | reverse complement strand
CCTAGTGGTACAGCCGAAGATGTAGCAGCTGCGGTGGCTGCGGCTAAAGCAGCATTTGAAGGTTGGGCAAATACGCCTAAAGAAGACCGAGCTAACTACTTAAGAGCGGTAGCAGAAAAACTCGGCAATCGTGTTGATGAACTAGCAGAAATTATTTCCAAAGAAGTTGGTATGCCACTCCAACTCTCCTCAATGGTTCAAGTCGGTATGCCAAGCATGAACTTAGGTTTTTATGCTGAACTTTTAAGTAACTATCAGTTTGAAGAACAAGTAGGAAACTCCTTAGTAGTACGTGAGCCTGTTGGCGTAGTTGGTTGTATTACTCCTTGGAACTATCCTTTACATCAAGTTATTGCTAAAGTTGCTCCTGCTTTGGCTGCTGGTTGCACGGTAGTATTGAAACCTAGTGAAGTTGCTCCGGTTACAGCATTTATCCTAGCCGAGCTTTTTGACGAAGTAGGTTTGCCTGCTGGTGTTTTCAACTTAGTTTGTGGTCAAGGTCATGTAGTTGGTGAAGCGATTGCTGCACATCCTGATGTAGATATGATTTCATTTACTGGCTCAACTCGGGCAGGTAAACGAGTAAGCGAACTAGCAGCACAAAGTATAAAACGTGTATCGCTAGAATTAGGTGGCAAATCAGCCAATGTTATCCTAGATGACGCTAATTTTGAAAAAGCAGTACGTAATGGCGTTAATAACTGTTACTTTAACTCTGGGCAAACCTGTTCAGCTTTAACTAGAATGCTTGTACCTAAAGAGCGACATGATGAAGCAGTAGCGATTGCTAAAAAGACTGCCGAAGGCTTTGCTGTAGGCGACCCATTAGCAGGTTCAGAGCTAGGGCCATTGGTTTCTGAGACTCAACGCGACCGTGTACGTGGCTATATTAAAAAAGGTATAGAAGAAGGCGCAACCCTAGTAGCAGGCGGAGCAGAAGCTCCTGAGGGCTTAGAAAAAGGCTACTTTATTCGACCCACAGTTTTTGCTAATGTAAACAACAATATGACTATTGCTAGAGAAGAAATCTTTGGCCCAGTGCTTTCAATTATCCCTTATGAAAATGAAGACGATGCAGTAAGAATAGCTAATGATACTATTTATGGTTTAGGTGGCGGAGTATGGTCTAAGGATGTGGAACGCGCTAAAAGGGTCGCTCGTCGCCTTCGTACAGGTCAAGTAGACATCAATGGTGGAGATTTCAACCCACTAGCACCTTTTGGCGGCTATAAACAATCAGGAAATGGCCGCGAATTAGGCAAATTTGGCTTTGAAGAATTTTTAGAAATCAAATCCTTACAGTTATAAATAATATTTACTTTGATTGTTTAAAAAAAGGGCGAACACATAGCAAACACATAGGTTCGCCCTACTTTTTGTACCTACCAACTTGCTTGTCTGAGGCTTCTTTCATAGGAAATCCCCCTATCTTTAACCATATTTCATCAACTATTTTGGAACCCATTGCCCAAATAGGATACTAAAGGTTAACACTTCACATTGTAAGGAGATTTTTAGCTATGATGAATAAATTTAAAAAAGGGGTTTTTGTTCTTATTATTGGTTTTTTCGCGCTCTTTTCATTTCGATTAATTTATGGTTATCTAGCAACTTCTGAAAATTCATTTATTGATAATGTACAAAATTCTATTGATAATACTTTTGAGTTCTCTAGAAAAAACTACGCTAGTGAAAAGTTTAAAGTAGAGCGAAAGGCTGACAATCAGAGTTATAGTGTTGATCAAAAATATGAAAAAGTCGCTTCTCTTCACACTAAAACTGTCACTTTTGAACAAGATGAAAAGAAGTTACGAGAAATAATAGAGCAGTTTAAGGCTCTTATTCAATTTGAACAAAATTATGGCTTAAAAGGTTCTCGTAGGCTTAACCTTGCAATAGGCGTTGCTCCTGAATTATTTGATAACCTAGTTGAAGAAATCAAAAAAATTGGTACTATTTCCTCTCTTCATATCAACAAAAGTGATAAAACAAACGAATATAAAGACTTAAATGCTAAACGAGTCTCTTTAGAAAAAGCTCGTGACTCTCTTATTACGCTTAAAGGCAAAGGCGGTGCGGTTAATGAACTTATCAACCTAGAGGATAGAATTCTAGCTATAGAAACAGAAATTCAAGCAATGGGAGTCAAGCTTGGTGAGTATGATCAAGAAAATGAGTTTTGCACTGTAAAATTTGGTTTAGAGGAAAAGCTATCAAACACAAAAGACATTTCCTTTATGCACCGTGTTAAAGTGGCTCTAGAATGGACAATCAAGTACTATCTCTTGCTATTAGCTATTTGTTTTGTAGGAAGCTCAGTTGTTTTAGTATCCATTAGTTTACTAGAAAAATTAAATCTATTTCCAATGTTGGTTAATAACCTTAAAAAGCAAGAATAGGGGTTTAGTTTTTAGCAGTTTTTAGAAATGTTTTTAAGATTAAGAAGCGCGTTCAATAAAAAACCTAGCTATTTCTTCCAAAGCCCAAGATGGTTTTGACAAAGCTTGTACAGCCTCTATTGCCGATCGTGCTAGCGATTGGGCGCGTTTTCTAGACTCTTCAATTCCATGTAAGGCTACATAGGTGGCTTTTTGTACATTAGCATCTTTACCTGCTGTTTTACCTAGTTGCTCACTAGTAGCTAAAACATCTAATAAGTCATCTGTTATTTGAAACGCAAGTCCAGCAGTGTTTCCATACTTAGTTATTAGTTCAAGTTCATCAGGGTTAGCATCTCCCATAATTGCGCCTATGCGTACACTAGCAGTAATCAATGCACCAGTTTTTGCACTATGAATATAATCTAAGGTTTCAGCACTAACAGGTTTTCCTTCTGATAGAATGTCTACTACTTGGCCTCCAATTAGTGCGTTTATTGTACCAGCAGCACTAGCAATCTCAGTAATAATCTCTATTTTATTTAGTTGTCTATCAGTAGGAACAGATAATTTAGCTACAACTTCAAAAGCCCTTGTAAGTAGGGCATCACCAGCTAAAATAGCCATAGCATCGCCAAAAACTTTATGGCAAGTTGGCCGCCCTCGTCTTAAATCATCATTATCCATTGCTGGTAAATCATCATGAATTAGTGAGTAGGTGTGAATCATTTCTATTGCACTAGCAATTGGATAAAGTAGCTCTGGAGGTACAGCAAAAGCTTCACCCGCAGCTACTACTAAAATAGGTCTTAAGCGTTTACCACCAGCAAACATGCTGTAACGCATAGCTTTATGAATTTCTTTTGGTGTAGTGTCTTCTGATGGCAATAATTTATCTAGAGAGCGATCTACTTTTTGCCCACGATCACGCAAATACTCTTCTAATGTCATGGAAAAGCCTCAAAGGTATTTCAAAAGTGTTATATTTTTTATTTGTATTACCAGGCCAGACGACTACGGCGAGCAATTAAGCTAGCTAGTTCTAGCCCATCTTGATAATCTTCAATAGAAAAAACGATGGTGCTATTATTACGACTCCTCACCACATAAACAAGGTCTGTTAGCAGACGTGTACGGCTACGGAAAGCTTTTAGCTCAGTAACTTCATCCCAACGAATTACTGTAGATCGTAAAATTCCTTGATAATGAATGCCTTCGCTACCAGCAGTAATATTGATACGGGAATAGCTCCACCCCATAATCACTAAAAATAATCCTATTAACCCAGCTGGTACTGTCCAAATTAAGATTTGTTTAACTAATAATACGACTGAAGCAATCAACAAAAGTATTCCTAATCCAAACAAAATATACTTAAACCGATTGCGAAAAGGAAATTCTCTTTCTTCTATTAGCATGCTAGAAACAGACCCAAGAACTCCTTTAGAAATGTAATTAGGAGTAGGTTTTTCTGATGAACCAGCTAGTTCTCCTGTGATAGGAGGAACAAGAGTGATTCTTGGGTTAGAAGTTTCTTTTACAGCAACTGGTGCTGCTTTAGGGTTAGGAGTAGAAATAAGTGGGCTTACTGGACTTATTAAAGGAGATTCTTTAATTGTAATGGGTACTTCCTCAATAACAAACTCAAAGCGTAGCTTTGGCCCACCAATACCAAATTCAACTACATCCCCATTAACTAATTTAATCTTATCTATTCGCTTACCCCCTATGTAAGTACCATTAGTAGATTTCAAATCCTTTAAGATTAAGTTTTTACCCTCTAATATTATCTCAGCATGACGAGTAGAAGCTCGTGTATCATTAGCAGCCAAACGCACCTGTGAAGCAGGCGCACGACCAATAGATATAGGCAACGCGCTAAAAGCCTCGCGTTCATCTTGTTTTAGGCCAGAAAGATGCGTCAAAGTAAGTTGTACGCTAATCATTTTCAGAAGTAAACGGCACTGTTAAGATATTGCCATCCTGCCCTTTAACCAATAGTTCAACCTTGCGTTCAGCATCATTTAGCTGTTGTTGACAATAGCGTGATAGGTGTACTCCACGTTCAAAAAGTGCTAATGCCTGTTGTAGAGGCAAATCACCATTTTCCATTTCAGCCACAATTTGTTCTAATTCAGCTAAAGAGTTCTCGAAAGTTTGAGACATTGTATTCCTCTAGGGTGATAACAAAATTTTTATCAGTATTGTACTCTGAATTGTACTCTGAAAAATAATGGTTAGCACCTAGATATTTAGGGGCATTATAATTCTATAGCCAACATTTCTGTTGTTTGTTGCCAAACTGTGCAAGGTTGTTTAATTTTCAAAACCCCAAAAGCCTTGATTGATTGCCAACATACTTGTAATAATAACCCCTGCATGGTAGTTTAGGGTAAAGAGTTAGGTACTTATAAAATCTAACTTTTGCGCCATGTTTTTAATTTCTTTAATGGCTCTAATCTCTTTTATTTGCTATTATTTTTCACCCAAAACTAAGATTATCTTATTTAGAGGTTACCAGTGTATCAAAAAACTATCCTAGAAAATGGTATTCGTGTAATAACAGAGCAAATGGATATATTTAGCTCTGTATCTATTTGTGTTTTAATAGAAACTGGCCCAAGAGATGAGCCAATAGAAAAATGTGGTGTGGCACATCTATCAGAACACCTAATGTTTCAGGGGACAAGTAATCGTAATGCTCTTCAGATTGCGCGGCTAATGGATGGAGCAGGAGGGTATATGGGTGGGTTTACTAGCCGTGATTATACCTGTTATTCTGCTACTGTACTCTCTGATTACACTACATACGTGCTAGACTTGTTCGGAGATATTTTACTTAATTCTATATTCCCTAACGAAAGTTTGGCAAAAGAAAAAGAAAGCGTTGTTTGTGAGATTGAAGCAGCACGAGATCAACCTGATATTCGCACAGCAAACCTTTTTCGAGCGACTAGGTGGGCAAATCATTCTCTTGGCTATCCAATTGTAGGATATAGTAATACAGTTAGTAATCTAACTAGGCATGATATTATCTACTTTGTTCATCAGAATTACTTACCTAATAAAATTATTGTTGCAGCATCTGGAAATATTAATCATAAAAATTTTGTCACACAGGTTGGCGATGCATTTTGGAGAATGTTAGGAGAGAAAACTTCTATAGCTTATAGTATGCCAAACACTGAGCTAAAAATAGTTACTGAATCGTTACCTGTGTCTCAAGCCTATTTTTCATTAGGTATTAGGGCCTGTCAGTATGCTAATACTAATAGATATTTAGTACATGTAATCAATAAAATTCTTGGAGGCGGGATAAGCTCTAGGTTGTTTCGTAAAATTCGCGAAGAACAAGGTCTTGTATATAATATTAGTTCTGAGTATATGGCTTATCTTGAAGATGGCGTTTTAATTGTTGAAGGTAGTACTATCCCTGAATACCTACAGACTGTTTTAGAACAGATCATTTTAGAGTTAAAAAATTTATTTTCCTGTGATGAACCAATAGATGATGAAGAACTTTTAATAGCCAAAACACACTTAAAAGGTCAACACATTATCGCTGGTGAAAATGTAGATACTCGAATGAGCAGACTGGCAACACAAGAACTTTATTTTCATAGATATATTGATACTAAGGAAATAACAACAGCTATTGAGACTATTGAGGGAGAAGCCTTAAAAGATCTTCTTCAAACCAATCTGTACCAAAACCTTTCTAAGGCGACATTATCAATAGTAGGGCCTACCATTGATAAGTATGTTTCGATAGATAAAATCACGAAATTACTAGAAAAAAATAATTAGTAATATAGCTTCATTTCAAAAACTATCTGAGTTTATGCTAGTAAAATATAAATATAAATATATTATTGTACTGATTTTACTATAATAAAAAGTATTCAATATATATGTAAAAAACATACAATATATTATAGAAATATGTTTAATTTAATAGGTTTCTAAATTACTAGTTAAGTATTTCTAATTGCCCTAAAATAAAGAATTAAGCAAACAAGTAAATAAAATAAATAATATTAAAGTGTTTGAAAATATTACCAAAATATGTTAAGTTAAAATATATTTAATTACACTATAAAGTTATTAATATTTCGTATATTATTCATAATAATTGCGTTTCTATGCTACCAAAATCTATTTTTTTTGTTAAAAACACATTAAAAATTCCTAAATATTCTTGCAATTAAAAAGATTACTAGTAAAATGTCTACATACACAAACACAAACAGCAAAATCACAAAAATTTACTTAAAGGGAGTTTTAATATGGGACTAAATCCTCTTGTGAAAAAAAATTGGGTCGAAATTCAGAAAAAGCATGATGTACCAGTAAATGCCATTGGCGTTAAGATTGACGCTAAAGACCAAGCTACTCTAAAGATTTGGAAAGAAGAAGGCATAGATCAGTTTCAAAAAGACAAAGACAAAAGATAGTAATTAATAAATTAGCTTTGGTTAATAAAGACATTAACCAAAGCACCCCTTTTAATCAATAAATAATTATCTTTAATTCATTTAAGAAATCCATTAGGCATTATCGAAAATAGTCAAAGCTGTATATTTGATATAATATATTGTGGTTTTTATACTAATACCTACAATATATTGAGTATTAGTGGTTATTGTCGGCAATGCCTAGTAGAAAAATTGCTATTCAAGTAAAAAAATTGTATAGCAACAATGGATTATGCTTAATGCAATCAAAAGGTTAGTAAGCAAAATCCCTAAATCTCCTTTGATTCCTAAAGGACTGAAGTAAGTTTTATAGCCACAAATCACGTAAGTCTCGAATTTTATTAATATCAAATACTTAAAAATTTTAATTTCTGTTTAGTCTGTAATATTTTTATTTAGTCAAAATAATTGTAGGCTTATCTAATATTTCTAGACTTGTTTAGCACTATTTCGCTTATTTTATACGAGTAATAGTATAGCTGTATAAGTTTACATAGTAGGATTGCTGCGATATATTTTTTTTGGAGATAATGTATGGTAGAACAGCATGCAAGAGACTTTTTAGCCAACACTGAAATTACCTCAGTAACCGCTATAGATTTGTTAAAAGAAGGAATAGCAAGTGCAAAATCAGGTAATAAAGTACAAGCCCGTTCTCTACTACTTCAGTCTTTAAGCCTAAACTCTAGAAGCGAAATGGCTTGGCTATGGCTAGCCTGGATTGCAGAGTCACCCAAAGAAGCCGTGCTTTATCTAGAGAAAGTTTTAGAGTTAAACTCTACTAACCAACAAGCAGTACAGTGGCTACATAAAATTCGGCATCATAAAACTCAAAAAACCCCTGTCTGGAAATGCCCTATATGTTTAGTTAGCTTTCCCACAAAAGAAAATAAATGCTCAAATTGTCGTTCTGTTCTTTTATTAAGTGATATAAACTTGATATTAAGCAACGAAGATGCGGACAAAGGCTTATTAAATCAGGCTGTAGAGCGTTTTGAGAATATATTATATAGCGGTGAAATAAGCGCGAATGGGCTACATTCAGAAGCAGAATGTCATATTAATATTGGGTTAGTTTATCTAAATATGAAAGCTTTAGATAAAGGGCTACTGCACTTACAAAATGCTCTTTACTTGTATGAAGATGCAAGTCTGCGAGCACAGGTTGAAACCCTCATTGGTATCTTGAAACAGCTTAAAGAAAAAGGGAAATCTCCTAATCAAAAGCAAGAGAAAGTGGTAATGGTAATAGATGATAGCCCAACTATACGAAAGCTTGTAGCAATTACTTTAGAACGAATTGGTTATAAAGTGGTTGCTGTATCTGATGGAGTACAATCTTTAGCAAAAATTGAAGAGACAATCCCTGATCTAGTCCTACTCGATATTAGTATGCCATATATGGATGGTTATCAAGTTTGCAAGCTATTAAAAAGCAATATAAAAACTAAACATGTACCTGTTTTAATGCTCTCTGGTAAAGATGGGTTTATTGATAAAGTAAGAGCAAGGTTAGCAGGCTCCTCTGGACATATTTCTAAACCAGTTGACCCTGGTATTCTTTTGGCGATGGTTCAGAAACATGTAATTACTAAAAAATAATTTTAAGTTCATATATCAGAGGAATTATTTATGGCCATAGAAGGCGATTTAAAAAATATCAGTCTAACAGGTCTTGTACAAATAATCTGTTTAGAGCGTAAAACAGGAGAGTTAGTCTTAGTAAGACGAGGCCAAGAAGGAGTAATTTTTTTTGAAAAAGGTGAGATTGTACACGCTAAGCTAGATAGTTTAATTGGAGAAGAAGCCCTCTTTAGTATGCTATCTTGGACAGATGGTGATTTTAGAATCACAGATAAAGTAACAGTCATTGCTAAAACAATTTCTATTAATTGGAACCATCTATTAATGGAAGGTATGCGACGTATTGATGAGCGCAAAAGCGAGTTTGAGCTTCCTCCAACTGGAGATATGTCTCCAATTTTTTCCCAAGCTGATATAGAACAAAATACCATTTTAAGAGATGACATTATTCTATTAATAGGTCAGCTTGAACAATATATTCCCAAACTTTCTGATAAAAAAGTAACAAAAAAACCAAGTATTGCTATAGAATTGCTTAAAGATATGGTTCACCTAGTTCTAGAAGAAGCTGAACTAGTAGCTAGAGTTGATCAAAATGTTGTTTCTTTAAGAAACATTTTTGTAAAATTAAATGAACGATATCCACAAGCACGTCTTCTTCATATAGATAACAATCGTTTATCTGTACAAACACTAATAAACCTCTATTCAGGATGGGCAAGTAATACTTCTGATAGAAAACACACTTTCCGCCAAATCTCGTATGTAATGGTTGAACTACTAGAATATTATTTCTCTTTTTTAGTTAATTCTATACATCTAATAAACTTAAAAGATGAAGTAGAAGAAACTAGTGGGGTTTTAATGATGGATCTTAAAAAGACTTTAGACAAAATAAATTTTTAGTGTAAGATTCATTAACACTAAAACATTAAGTTAGTAGATAGACTCTAAATATGAAATTTTGCTAGTTCTACAAATGTTTTGTCTTAAAAACTTTGCTTTATAACGCATTCTATACTAATAAGTTAAGGAGATAGTATATGTCAAAAAAGATATTAGTAGTAGATGATAGCCCTACCGATATGAAACGCCTAACATTATTCCTTAAGAGTAAAGGCTATTTAATTTCTACTGCTACAGATGGAGAGAAAGCTTTAGAGGTTGTGTTAGAGGATAAACCTGATCTAATGCTCTTAGATGTTATGCTTCCAAAAAAGAATGGGTTTCAGGTTTGCCGAGAAATAAAAACTGGTACAGAGACTAAAGATATCACAGTTATTTTAGTTACCAGTAAAAGTCAAGCAACTGATAGGTTTTGGGGATTAAAACAAGGTGCTGATGGTTATTTGACTAAACCTTTTGAAGATCAAGATTTAGTCACTTTATTACAAGAACATATGCAAATATAGCTAATGCTATCTGGTGGTTAAAATGGCAGAAAATAAAGATAAAGATCCATTAGAAAACACATTTTCTTCCGATGAGATGCTTTTTGAAGCCCCTGTTGGGCTACCTACTTGGGCATCAGAATTAGAGGCTCCTATTGAAGAAAACCTTCAAAGCCAGTTTATCAGCTCTCTACCTCAACCTCATCTACCTGACTTAGACAATACAGAAATTGCGATTAAAACAGAAGCATCTGATGAGGTAGAAACTAGAGAAGAGCAAGATATAGAAATATACACTGATCAACAAGAAAACATTGAAGTAGCTGAACTAGAAGAATATAACCTCAAAGCAGAAGAAGCCAATGTTTTTGAAACCCCTATTGGAGAACCTGAGTTTTTCCAAGAACCTGTTAATATAGAGCAAGATACAAACTCATACTCTAATAGCCAAGAAAGTATTGAACTAACCAACAAGCCATTAGAGCAATACCAAAGTATAGAAACAGAAAGTAGCATTGTTGAAACTCCCATTGGACAAGCTGAGTTTTTCCATGAACCTAGCGTTGTAAAACAAGACTATTATCAAGAAATAGTATCGCTTATTAAGCAAACAACCCCAGTAGAGGAGAATGTTTTTGAAACCCCTATTGGAGAACCTGAGTTTTTCCAAGAACCTATGGAAAGCAGTTATGAACTACAAGATCTAAGCGATAATGATAGTATTACTAGTGAAAATCAAACAACCATAGAAGAATCTCCATTAGCAGAAATAACTGCGTTTACTCCATCAATAGAAGCTAATTTATTAGAGCAAGAAGAAACGGTTACTCAAGACAGCCAAACCTTGTCTCAAGATATTTTAGATGCTGAAATTGCAAGCCTTAAACTCGATATGGCTAGTAGGGAAAAAGTAGGGCCGCTAGAATCTCTTGTTGCCAACATTGATAAGGATATCAGCTACTTAGACTTTGATATTGAAACCCAAGCTGCTCTTGCTGATTCTGCTTTAGAAGTAAAACGGTATTTATCCTTTTTCTTAGCTGGTACTAACTATGCTATTGCTGCTCATAATGTTATAGAAATGAATAAAGTACCTAGGATAACTTTTGTTCCTAACGTAACAGAATGGATATCAGGAGTAACCAATTTAAGAGGCGATATTCTAGCAGTTATAGATATGCGTTCTTTTTTAGGTTTAGCAACACTGGAAAGACACAATAGTAGTAAGTTGTTGGTTCTTCGCAATAACAACACCAGTCTTACGACTGGCATTATTGTTGATGAAGTAAAAGGTTTACGAGAAGTACCTGTTTCTAAAATTACAACGCTACCAGATTTTTATCTGGAAGAAAAATTAAAATCTTTTTTCAAGGGTGTCTATAAAAGTGAACAAGAAATGCTAGTGTTACTTGATATAGAACTCTTTTTAACGTCGCCTGAACTAAGGCAATTTGAATTAATATAATTACTTGTACTTACAATTATATTAACTATTTAACACCATATTCTAAATGTAAGGCGAGGAGGACATCTTTATTATGTTAAGAAAGATGATTGTTCGGAATAGATTAACCCTAGGATTTGGCATAGTTGTACTTCTTTTACTAGTTGTCTCATTTACTGGCTATATAGGACTAAGCTATGTTTCTGGTATCTCTCAAGAAGCATTAAATAAAGACCTAAGATTGGCAGTACTTGCAGAAGATGCAAAATCAAGTAGTCTTAACTTGCGTCGTTATGAAAAGGATAGATTTCTTAATATAGGAAACCCTGCAAAGGAAGCGGAATATAAAGGTAAGTGGGACATTGCAGGAGGTGCTCTTGATAAGACATTGACGAGCATGGAGGGTTTTATCAAAAATGATGATGACAAAAAGACTATTCAATTAATGAATGACGGCTTCAAGGCTTACCAAGAGGGCTTTAATAGCGTACTTAAACAACTTAGTGATGGAAAATTAAAAACCCCTGAAGAAGCTAATATAGCACTCGCGCCTTTTAAGGACGCTATTCGTCAGTTAGAAAGTGAAGGTGACGCAATAGGAGAGAGAAGTAGAAAAAAAATGGGCGATGATGCCATTAGCATTTCTGCTTATTTTCAAACAACTACCTATATAATTTTTACTGTTTCTTTTATTGCTTTGGCATTAAGTCTATTTATCAGTTACATCCTCAGTAAAAGTATTGTTGATCCTATCAACCAAATCATAAGCCTATTTAATCAGATAGGTATGGGTGATTATGATGCTCGTGTTGTGGTTGAAGGAAAAGATGAGATTGCTACAATGGGTGAAACCTTAAATGCTATGCTTAGTAATGTGCTCTCACTTATTCAATCTCAAGAAGAGAAAGAATTACTACAAGTAGAAAAAGATCGTATAGAGAAAGAGAAAAAGCTGGTAGAAACAGAGAAAACACATATAGAAGAAGAAAAAGAAGCTATACAAACAAGCTTACAAGTGCTCTTGGGAGAAATTTCAGATGTTGCAAGTGGCGACCTGACAAAACAAGCAAAAGTAACAGAAGATGTGACAGGAGCAATTGCAGATGCATTTAACATTATGATTGGTCAATTACGTAACATTATTAAAAACGTACAAACCACCACTTCAAAGGTAAGTAAAGCGGCTAGTGAGATTAAAGCAACCGCAGAACACCTAGCAGAAGGCAGTGAATCACAAGCTTCACAAATCATAGATACATCGGCTGCTGTAGAAGAAATGGCCACCTCTATTCAACAAGTTTCTGAGAGTGCTGTTTTGTCTGCCACCGTTTCTGAACAAGCGCGAACCAATGCTAAACAAGGCTCTGAAGTTGTGCAAAAAACCATTTCTGGTATGAACAATATCCGTCAACAAGTGCAAGAGACTGCAAAGAGAATCAAGCGACTAGGAGAAAGCTCCCAAGAAATCGGTGAAATTGTTCAGCTAATTAGTGATATTGCTGACCGAACTAGTATTTTGGCTCTTAATGCTTCTATTCAAGCAGCAATGGCTGGTGATGCTGGTAGAGGGTTTGGCGTGGTAGCAGCAGAAGTTGAACGACTAGCAGAACGCTCTGCACAAGCAACAAAGAGAATCGAAACATTGATTAAATCTGTACAAAGTGAAACCAAAGAAGCAATATCTTCTATGGAATCTACAACTCGTGAAGTGGTTTTAGGTTCTGAATTAGCTAACGAAGCTGGAAAATCTTTGTCAGAAATTGAAGTCGTCTCTAATCGACTAGCAGAGTTACTACAATCAATCTCAATGGCGGCTAAACAACAAGCACGCGGTTCTGAATCTATCAATAGTTCTATGAATAATATCTCTGATATTACTCAACAAACTGCTTCTGGTACTAAACAAGCTGCAAGTTCTATGAAGGAACTTTCTAACCTAGCAGAAGACCTAAGATCTTCTGTAAGTACATTCAAGATCTCAAGTAATGGTAGTGGTAATAGTGCCCGCTATAATTAGTTTTGTAAGGGCAGACCTAAGTACACTGGTGTGAACTTAACAGTAAGATCTTTGTAATGAGTAAAATAGTAAACTCTTAGCCCCGAAAGGGGCGAAACAACCTTTAGCTTGGCACGTCAGTGCCAAGCTAATAGTAGGTTAGCTACTGTAGAGTCCCGTTAGGGACGACACAATAATTAACACTGTATCGTCCCTAACGGGACTCTAAGATCTTTATTTACAATTCCTTGGCATTGACGTGCCAAGCTAAAAATTGTAACGTCGCTACCGCGACTTAAGAACTAACTCATTGAAACATGATGTTCATGACTTAAGCACTAACTCATTGAAAC
>JAHFUF010000574.1 GCA_023265235.1 Blastocatellia bacterium | reverse complement strand
GTAAGTTAATATCTTAGCCCCGAAAGGGGCGAAACAACCTTTAGCTTGGCACGTAAGTGCCAAGAAATGGTGTAAATAAAGGGTTTAGAGTCGCGTTAGCGACGACACAACAATAACAAGAACTGTGCCGTCCCTAACGGGACTCTACATTATACTTATTACTATACTTGGCACTTACGTGCCAAGCTAAAGGTATATCGTCGCTACCGCGACTTAAGATTAAGATTTTTGTTTTCAAGCGGTTATCCTTAAGTTGACACCAGTGACCTATGTGTTCGCCCTTCTTAAACATTAGACAAAGAGGACGAACAGTTCGCCCTTACAGGTTATTTTTTTCTATACTTTCTTTGAGTTTAGCTTGTAGAACCGTAACATCTCCTCTACAACTATTTATTTGCTCGTCATTTAATAAAATAATGGCTTTTCCACTGACTTCCGTTAGTATACAAGGTAATTGATTCTTTACAATTTGCTTAAGAGAATCCGGCATGTCGTCTTTATGGAAGTAATCTATAGGTAGATTAAGCTTTGCTTGGCAGTTTTTCCAGTCCTGTTTCTCAGATACTAGGCCATGTGTAATAGTACAAAGTCCGCAAGGTTTTAGGTTAAATAGCTTTTTAGCACTATCAAGAATAGCTGATGATAAACCTGAATTAGCATTATAGATAAATATTAGCCGGTCAATGGTTTTGTTCATGCGATTTTATAGCTTAGACTTAAAAACAATGTCTTTGTAGTAAGTAGTAATTGAATCTTTGGTTTGATCACTATCAGTCATTACTCCTATAGCTATTATTTTCTTTGGTTCAGTACCATATATTCTTTTGAAATCCTCGTAAACATTACGTTCTATAGTAACCCATTGTCCAAGTTTATCTGTGCCGCTCTCGACAGCAACAATTCTTACCCAATCTGTATAGGGGCTTTCTATGTCTTGATCTTTACTTAGTTTATTACCCCAAACATAACAAATTGCTACTCCTGTAGGTACAAAACTAGAAAATGTAGTTGCTAATTTATGCTTAAGCTTTGAGTAGCTACTTGCATTAGGAAGTGAGTCTTCAAAAATGACAAATGTTCTAGCTGCACAATCATCTCCATTTTTCTTACGCTCATCTGCGTTGTTTGGCAATCGAGTTACTTTCCATTGTCCACTTACTAAAGGATATTGTTTAGGATCAATATCAACTTGTTTAAATAACCCTGATGCCGCAGATTTACTCTCAGCTTTTAAGACCTTTGTTCCCATATCATCAACCAAAGTATAAGTGTTTTTACCTTTTAGCTCTTTGTGTTCCCAGCCAATAGGGAGTCCATTTTGCTCTTTAGCAAAAGATCCTACTTCGATTATATTTAAAGCTTTTGTTTGTGCTGGAGAGCCACTAATCAGCATAGGAAGTTGGATGAGTAAAGCTATTGTGATAAGCAGCGTAATCTTTCTTAACATTTCTATTTTCCTGTCTATATTTCTAATGGCTTGTTGTTAAGCTTTGGTTGAAACTTAACCTAAATCTGACTGTTTTTATCAGAAACAGCCAGATTTACACAATAGTTAAAACCAAACGTGCTGTTAATTTATTCCCCATGCTTAAGTAAATACTCAGGATTAATTGCCTTAAAAGACAGTCGGCCTAAGTAATTATCTTTGGCTTCAATCAATGGCCTAAGAACAATACCTTCGCGCCAAGCCTGTGTGTTTAGCAAGCTTTTATTTATAGAGTAGTTTACTAGATAATTTACAGTTATTTCTGTAGTTAAAAGAAAATTTTCCTCTACGATTGGCACAGTTTCTAAGCCCAATTGATTAGCAGTGTCGCGAAATTCTTGGTAATTAAGGTAACGGTACTCTTTAATATTAAAAATATTAAAAACAAAAAAATGTAACCCTTTTAGTTTTAGTCTGTTGCTTTGTATTTTCTCTCCAGCTAACTCGCCTTGGAATGCAAAATCACCGCTGAGGCTTTTTAGTTTGTTTTCCAGGTTTAATTTTCTTGCACAAACCCAATAGAGGCTATCAGTTGATTCGACTAGCTCAAGACTACGAGAACAAACACCAAACTCACCTTCCTTTAAGTAACAGGTCATACTTGCCCCATCAACTTTTTCGCTAACATAAAAAATTTTATTGCGATGTTGTTCTAGCACATCTTCTAAAACCTGCACCCTAGTTTCATCTGTTTTAGGCATAAATCCAGGAAAATAACCTTTAGTCTGTCCACCTAACCCTGCTGATAATGGAGGTTCATATTTTGTTATTTCTAAAACCTCTGTTACATCTAAACCTTCTTCTAATGGAGTATCTGAAGGTAAGATACTTAATGGAAAACAAATTCCTTGGCTAATTTGTCCTCTTAAACGCACAGTTTTAATCACAAACTTACGTGGTCGCAAAAATTCAAATTCTGGTTTTTCTGGTAGATGAGAATCAATTTCACAGTAAACACAAAGATCGCCTACGTTAAATTCGTTCTTTTTAGTAACTACTTGCCACCCAAGCACGGTTGCGGTTTCAATTGCGTCTGCACCTTCAATCGCGCTTAATGCCTTAACTTTTTGTATTGATGCTAATTTTCTTGCCATAATTTTTTCCTTGAAGGTTTTATTTACTTACTCGATAACAGAAAGTTTTTTGTCAGAATCGACTACTTCTGTGGTTTCATCTGTTAATACATTTTTACTTTCTTTGAAAAGCACAACTAAGAAAGGAGGAGCAATAAGAGTTGTGGCAATGGCCATAAAAACAACTACCCCATATAAAGCACTAGACATTACCCCTAGGCTAAGGCCAATTTGAGCCACTATAATACCTACTTCACCGCGAGGCACCATTCCTACCCCTATTTGCAATGCTTGTTGGCGGCCTAAAGACAAGGCAGCAAGTCCACAGCCTACTAATTTTGTTATTACAGCTACTAGTGTTGCTAAAAGGGTTAAGACTATAACATTAGTGTCTTTAAATACAGAAAGGTCTAATTGTAGTCCTATACCAACCAAAAAGAATGGAAGTAGAAATTCCATTACTGCTCCTGATTTATTATGAAGATTTGTGTCTTCGCTAAACTCAGATAGAGCCATTCCAGCTAAGAAACTACCAATAATTGCTGCTACTCCAACATAAGAAGCTAAGAAGGAAAGCCCAAGACAAATTACTAAGCCAACAATAAAAAAAGCATCTCCTATTTTAAGCCGTTCTACAGTTGGACGAGTTTTATTAACAATCTTTGCTCCAAGAAAAATCATAAAGAAAGTAAACCCAATTGAAAGAAAGGCAGTAAGAGCTAGTTCTTTATAATTTATACTGCCTTTTGCCATACTACTAACAACACTTAAAATAAGTAGTCCTAGAATATCGTCGATAACTGCTGCTCCCATAATGATTTGGCTTGTTTGGGTATTAAGTACATTAAGTGAAGCTAGTACTCTAGCTGTAATTCCTACGCTAGTAGCAACCATTGCTGCACCTAAAAAAAACGCTTCTATCGTTGGTTTACCCCAAAGAGCTAGTAATCCCCAGCCAGCAAAGAATGGGACAATAATGCCTAGGACAGCGACTAATAGGGCACGGCCACCTACTTGAAAAAGGGCTTTTGGTTTGATTTCTAGGCCAACTGTAAAAAGCAAGAGTATTACGCCAATTTCAGCTAGAACTTTTGTCAGGTCTGTTTGTTTAACAATTGCTAAAACACTAGGGCCAATTAGTACTCCAGCAAGTATCTCTCCTACTACGGCTGGTTGTTTTAGTCTTTCAAAGAGTTCTGCACTAAGTTTTGCAGCCAAAAAAATGATAAAAATGACAAATAATATTTCTGTGTTTTCACTTGATAAAAATATGGCTATTGGATAGTTAATACACATGTGATTTACTTTGTAATTTATTGAAAATAAACAATTCTTAATGTCATGTTAGTGGTATCTGATAATAGCCCAGTGCTTTAGTTTCGGGCACTAATCTATTTGGCATCATAATACTATAAAACAACTATAAAATAAGCGACTGCAGCACTTTTATTGATTAATGCTAGATTCCTTAATATAATCCGCGCTTCACAAATTAAAATT
>JAHFUF010000573.1 GCA_023265235.1 Blastocatellia bacterium | reverse complement strand
ACGAGACTTGGGTGAGAAATAGCTTGCCTGAACGGGGGAGGAGTGCAACCGGATGGAAACCACTTGTTTTTATGGGACAACATACTGTAGACGTAGATATTGAAACCGCCTTATCTCCAGATTTTTCATCAGAAAAACCCTTATTTTGGAAAGTAGAGCCAGCAAATAAAAATTGGCTGGAAATTGACCATTGGATTGAGGAACAAGTTCAAACATTGATCAATAATGAAGATCTCTTTGATTTTCGTTTGGCTGTTTTCCCACTTGCACCTGTCTCTGCTTGTATTGCTCTTGGATACTACCTTACGAACAGACCGAGAGTATTGGCTTTTCAATACCACCGTGATGATCATACTTGGAAATGGCCAAACGATGTGCAGTTTCAAGATGATGTTTCTGTTAGTGGCTTTCCTGATGCACCTGTTAATGATATTGGGAATTTGGCTATTTGCTTCAGTTTGAGTGATATAGTTACAGACGATGTTGTTAATGAATTAGAGCAAAATTTTTGTGGACGGATTGATATTAAAGCTCCGAATCCTTCAACAGGCTGGCTACAGCATCCTAATCAGTTGAAAAGCCTTTCTAAAATTGCAAGACAAGTTTTTGAAAACAGTAGGAAACTATTTCCTAACATTCATAAATGGCATATTTTTTATGCTGGTACTGCACCGGGAGCAGTAAGAGTTGGACAACAAATCAATCCAACTATGTGCCCACCAGTTCAGCTTTATGAATTTGCTTTTAATCGAAAACCAGATAAACCCGCTTACTTATTATCTATTTTATTAGGAATATAAAATGACTGCTCAACAGTATTTAGAACGTCTTTTAATCACACAGGTAATACAAAGACCGGAATTAGATATTTTGCGTGATCTACGTATTGAAATAGAAAATCTTATACGCCCATTGCATACGAATTTGCGGTTTTATTATGCGGGTTCTTACGGAAAGCAAACAATGATTCGTCAAAGATTTGATTTAGATATTGTTGTTTACTGGCCATCACGGGACTATACCTCAAAACAATAAAGGAAATTTATTACAGTGTTGGAAGAAGTCTCAAAACAAGATGGCAATGTGTAAACTCTAAAACGGTTTGTTGGGAAATACCATTTCAAGAAGGTTTTCATATAGATGTTGTACCTGGCAGAGCAATTGATAATGCTTACAAAGAAGCAAATTTGTATCGCACGGATACAGGAACAACATTGAAAACCAGTATTAAAACTCACATTGATACTGTTCGCAATAGCGGGCGAAGAGATGCTATCCGGTTATTAAAATTGTGGAGAGAGAGGAAATCCGTTCCCTTCAAAAAGTCTTTTTTGCTGGAATTGATGACGATTGAAGGTTGCAAAGGTTGTTCTTCTACAGATCTTCCTCAACAAGTCTGGGCTGCTTTAGGCTACATTAGAGATAACATACAGACTGCACAAGTAAAAGACCCTGCAAATTCAAATAATTCTCTTTCTGATGATCTTTCCAGTATTCAGAAAACCTCAATTAAGCAGGCAGCCGACACAGCATTGAAAAGTAATTGGGAGCAGATTTTTTCCTCACAGATTATTTCTTAAAAGACCAAATATAGTAAAGAAAAAATACTCATTTTAAACTGAATGCTTTTTGGGGAGATTGTTCTTACATCTGAACCTCAGCTAAACTTATAAAGTTGAATAATTCACTTATTTAGTTGTAAATAAGTGAATTACTCTTTCGCACTTACTTGGCAAACTTTTGAATGATTTGTGCGTTTCTCCCCATTTAGCAATTAATACGCTATTTGGCGATTAGTACTAGTACACCTCGGCCATGTAGACCATAGATAGTATTTTCACCACCAATAAGTACTTCACTACCTGGATTAACAATGTTTCCGCTTACTTCATTCCAGCTAGAACTATCCATTACACGATACCAAGTCTTACCATTGCCTGGCCATGGCAAACGGAAATTTACTAGGTCTTTCCATCCATTGTAAGCAATATAAATTGAACTAGCAGAATCACCAAATTCTGTACCATCTAAACGATAAGCAATAGAGTGATTACTAGGATTGTCAAAATAAGCAGTATCAGCAACCCCACCATCAGGTTTGAACCAACGTAATTGCTCCATTATATTAGAGTTGGTATCAACTGAAGAGTAAAAATTAATAGGTCGTAGTGCAGGATGAGCTTTGCGGAAAGCTATAATTTTTTGTGAAAAATTATAGAAGTTGGTTTGATTAGCAGTTAAATTATAGTTTAACCAGTTCCCTGGAGAATCTAAGTTATAAGCATTATTGTTGCCTTTCAAAGTGCGTAAAAACTCATCACCTCCATTAAATATAGGAGTCCCAGCATTTAACATCAACAGGCTAAATCCTGTGCGTGCAGCCCTACGTTGATCTTCAACAATACCGCCTTGATCCCAACTATCATTAATACTTGCACCACCATCTGAAGGGCCAAATGGCCAAACTTGGTTATTATTTTGAGTGTTGTAATTATAAACATCATTTAGCGTAAAACCATCATGTACAACTAAGTAGTTGATTGAGTTCCAAGGTTTACGGCCATCATCTCCATAAAGATCAGAAGAGCCTGCAAAACGTGTAGCTAATTGGCCTGTAGTTATTGGTTCAAAATCAAGTTTATTTTGTGACTTTCGGATTGTATCACGATAAATTCCATTCCATTCTGACCAACCACTAGGAAAACCTCCTACTTGGTAACTATTACCGCCTACTCCAAAAGGTTCAGCAATAAGGTCAACTCCAGCCCCACCATTAGCTGCACGAGGAGAAAGATCACGAGCAATACGATTTAGTGCTGTTGCTGGGTTTAACTTATCAAAGTTAAAACAACCATGTTCACAAGTATTACCTAAGACCGTTGCTAGATCAAAACGAAAGCCATCTACACCAATACTGTCACGCCAGTAAAGTAAAGAGTCTACAATTAGGTTTTGTGTAATTGGGTTTAAGGTATTAAAGTTACCTCCAACGCCTGTGTTATCCCAAGAACCTTGAAAATCGCTAGTTAATGAATTATAAGTTGGATTGTCTAACCCACGCCAACAAATAAGGTTATAAGTATTTTTGTCTGTAGAACTATAAGCATAACCTTCACCTGTGTGGTTATAAACTACATCAACATAGACCTTGATACCATAATCATGAAAAGCCTTTAACATATCCTTAAACTCGCGTGTTGGACCACCAGGTGTTTTATCATAGGAGTACCTGCGATCTGGAGCAAAAAAATTAAGAGTTGCATATCCCCAATAATTATCTCCATCTACGTTACTATTTGGATCAATATCATTACTATCGTTAGGAGATTCATGAATTGGCAAGAACTCAACAGCAGTAATGCCTAAACTAGCCAAATAGCTAGCCTTCATTGCTGCGCCTTTATAAGTACCTCGAAAAGCAACTGGAATGCTGTTATCTTGCTTAGTCAAACCTCGTACATGGACTTCATAGATAATTTCATCCTTAAGTGGACGAGTTGGTTTAGTACCAATACCAACAGTGTTAGCTAGTGTTTCTGGAGCTAAGACAATGCTCTTTGGTGCTTTTGAACCAGTATCAATATTACGATAGAGTGGGCCAGACGCATAAATTGTGCCGTCAACTTGTGTTGTGGTAACAGGATCATGGCTTATTTCCAATGTATAAGGATCAAGCAACAATTTATTAGGGTTAAAGCGATTTCCACTAGCATCTACGTCTGTAATAAAACCTGTGGAAGATCCTTTTGTCCAACTAGAGTTATAAGGCCAGTTTGGACCCCAAACACGATAACCATAGTAAATTGTACCTGTTAAACCATAGCTATTTTGCAGGGTTGAGACTAAAGCTGTTTTAGACCAAATATTAGTAGCTAAATCTTTAGTTAGAACATATTTAGCTTTTTCTTGTAACCCAGTGGCAGCACTATATAGGTAAACCTCCATGCGAGTAGCCCTAGAAGAATAAACACGGAAAGTTATATTAGCTTTAGTTGCATCATAATATGCCCCTAATTGGGAAGGATTAGCTGTAATGTTATATTCAGCATTACCAGACTTACTTATTTGTTG
>JAHFUF010000572.1 GCA_023265235.1 Blastocatellia bacterium | reverse complement strand
ATTTTCCATCTAGTTCTTTGCCTACCAAACTTTTAATGTCCATTTCTTCCATAACGGAACTATCCCTAGGACAATTTTTTATATCTCCAGCAAAAAAGCTTCTGCATTGCCCACAATACTTCATGCTTCAACACTCCTCATAAGCTCAGTCATTTTCAGTCACTATTAAGCTTAAAATATGATAAATACGTATTTGACTACTAGAAAATACAACGATAAACACACAAACATGAAAAACGAAGATGTTAAGAATAATACCTTTTTCCATCAACTTCAAGACAACAATATATAGTAGCTTACTTATTTATTAATTGCGAAAGCCTTTTTAGTTAAAAAGTTTCTTTATGTATTTAATTTTTCGCTGCTTACCGTTTAGCGATTAAATAAACCTTTTATCTGTTTATAAGGCTAATTAAAAGATTTTTCATTTTCTAATAATGATTTTTCCATAATAATTTGTCCTGTTAACAAGTATTTTTAACAGCAAAAAATTTTACCCTATTTTACTCTATATCTATCCTATATCACTAAGTATAAATTACTTTATATTTAGTAGAAAATATTGCCCCAGAGGATTAAGAGATAAAAGCCTAGCAATCATAACAATAATAATAACTGTTGGGCTTTTATCTACCCTCTAACAAAGTTAACCCAAATTTCGGATTTTTTCTTCCTGTCACATTTTCTTGCTCTCATTCGTCTCCTTTAATGAAAACAAATAATTTCGTTAAGGAGGCTTTTTTATTTATGGCTCAAAAACAGAACTTACAACAAATAGTGGTTTTAGGAGGCGGTTATGCAGGAGTTCTAGCAGCAATACGCTTGGCACGTCAAACACAAAAACTTCCTATTAAAATTATCCTAGTTGATGCTAGTGATGGAATGGTCGAGCGAATTCGCTTACATCAATTAGCTACAGGACAACAGAGCAATAAAATACCTTATCAAAAATTACTTAAAAATACTTCTATTCAGTTTTTACAAGGCTTCGTGACAGCTATTAAACCTGACCAAAAAAGAATAATTATAAAAGAAAATCAAACTGCTAAAGAGCTAAGCTATGACAGATTAATTTATGCCCTAGGTAGTTCTGTTGACATGCATTCTGTATCAGGAGTAGCAAAACATAGTTACAACGTAGGTTCTTATGAAATGGCTATCGCGCTTCAACAACGCTTAGCTAAAAACCCTAACAGTCATTTGCTAATTTGTGGTGGCGGTTTATCAGGAATTGAAACAGCAACAGAGATGGCAGAGGCTTACCCAAAGCTTAAAATTACGCTGTTAACTAGTGATAGTTTTGGTAGTCAACTTTCACAACTAGGACAAAAGTACCTAGAACATACCTTTCAAAAACGCAATATTTTAATTAAAGACAAAAGTAAGGTAATAGAAGTAAAAGCACAGCAGGTTGTACTTAGTGATGGTAGCAAAGTAGATTTTGATTTCTGTCTTTGGACTGCAAACTTTACAGTACCAAAGATCGCTTGTGAATCAGGGTTAGAAGTCAATAAAATTGGACAAATATTAGTTGACAAAACTCTACGCTCTATATCACACCCAGAAATTTACGGGGTTGGAGATGCTGCTATTATTGAACCCACAGCAGAAATACACTTGCGAATGTCCTGTGCTTCAGCACTGCCTATGGGCGCACATGCAGCAGATAATGTTTTGGCCGAGTTACAAAACTCCCAACCAGAGGCTTTTCGTTTTGGTTATGGTGGTCGCTGTGTTAGCCTAGGTCGCTATGATGCTTTAATTCAAATGGTTAAGTATGACGATACTCCTAGGGAAAAGATCATTACAGGACGTTTAGGTGCAATTATTAAAGAATTTATTTGTCGTTATACCATTTGGTCATTAAACTTAGAGCGTTTAGGCTGGTTTCCTTATCGTTGGCCACAGCCAAATACCCAAAAGAAAGCAATACTTACTTCGGTAAGTCAACATAGTACAACGTAGAGTTTTTATAGGGGTTTTATAAAGTTTTTTGATGGAAGATTTTCAAAACTACCGTCCACTACTTTTCTCAATAGCTTATAGAATGCTAGGTCGCGCTAGTGAAGCAGAAGATATTGTCCAAGACGCCTATTTACGCTACTCTAGCGCGCCTTTAGCCGAAGTGCGCTCTGTAAAATCCTACTTAAGCACTATTGTAACCAATCTATGCCTTGACCACCTTAAATCAGCACAAGTAGAGCGTGAAAGCTATGTTGGACTTTGGTTGCCAGAACCATTATTAACTTCAACAAATAGCCTTTCACCCGTTGTAGGGGATTCTCTAGAAGAGCGAGAGTCGCTTTCTGTAGCCTTCCTAGCTCTGCTTGAGCGACTTACCCCACAGGAACGAGCAGTTTTTCTACTACATGAAGTTTTTGACTATGACTACAAAGAAATATCTGCGATCTTAGATAATAATGAAGCTAGTTGTCGTCAATTATTTCATCGTGCTAAAGCTCGTATTGATGAGCATCGCCCACGATTTGAGCCTTCTAGAGAGACTCAAGAACGTTTAATGATGGGGTTTATGGTTGCTTGTCAAGAAGGTGACTTAGAAATGCTAACATCACTCTTAAAAGAAGATGTAGTAGTTTGGGCAGATAGCGGTGGTAAAGCTACTGCGGCTCGGCGTCCTATTTTAGGACGTGATTTTGTGATGCGTTTCTACCTTGGATTAGTAAAAAAAGCTACTTTTTCTAAAGAAAATTTTTATGTAACTTGTGAAGAAATTAATGGTCTACCAGCTATTTTGGCTTGGTCAGGAGAAAAACTACTTACGATTACTAGTTTTGAAATCAGTGACGAGCAAATTCAAAACATCTATACTATCGCTAACCCTGATAAAATAGCCTATTTACGCCAGCAACTACAACAGAGCCTTCAATACTGACTAAAATCTACTTAATGGATCATCTGGCCGAAAAGCAGCTCTAGATAATTCTTCACGAACTTGATCGGCTGAGGTTTGTACCCCACGTATGCGCAAAATAAATTCATCACGGTTTGATGCTCCAGCCAAGGCTTCTTCAAACCCAATATAGCCTTTGGTATAAAGCTCATGCAGGGATTGATCAAAGGTCTGCATACCATATTGCGAAGTACCTTGAGCAATTGCATCACGTACTAAGCCTGTCTTTTCTTGATTACAAATACAGTCGCGAATATATGGTGTAGAAATTAGCACTTCTGCTGCTGGTACACGCACCATCATATCAATAGAACGAATTAAGCGCATTGAAATTACTGCTTTTAGCACAGAAGCAAGTTGCAGGCGAATTGATTTTTGTTGGTGAGGTGGGAAAATAGAAACAATACGAGTAATAGTTTCTGTAGCGTCTAAAGTATGTAGGGTAGAAAGTACTAAGTGTCCTGTTTCTGCCGCCATAAGTGCGGTTTCAATGGTTTCAAAGTCACGCATTTCACCTACTAGAATTACATCTGGGTCTTGACGCAAAGCACCACGTAAGGCTTCAGAAAAACTACGAGTGTCAACATCTACTTCCCGTTGATTAATAAAACTTTTTTTGTCACGATGAAGAAATTCTATAGGATCTTCTACAGTAATAATATGGTTAGTTCTAGTAGAATTAATATAGTCTATCATTGCTGCTAGTGTGGTAGACTTACCAGATCCAGTAGTACCTGTTACTAGGATTAATCCCCGTCTTTCTTCTGCAACACTCTCTACAACACTTGGTAAGCGTAGTTCTTCAACAGTTTGAACTGCGGTAGGAATAACACGCAGTACCATTCCTACTGTGCCACGTTGTTGAAAAATATTACAACGAAACCGTCCTAAGCCTGATACACCATAAGCAATATCTACCTCATAGTGTTCTTTAAATCGTTGTTTTTGACGATTAGACATCATTGAAAAAGCCATTGCCAAAGTATCTTCTTGAGTCAGACGTTGCGACTCAATAATAGGCTGTAATTCTCCAGTCACACGGATAAAAGGATAGCTGCCCGCTTTAATATGAAGGTCTGACGCGCCTTTAGAGCAAGCAATGGTCAACAACTCATCTATTTGAATAGTCATAAATTCTCCCAACAATTAGAAACCTGAGCTTGGCA
>JAHFUF010000571.1 GCA_023265235.1 Blastocatellia bacterium | reverse complement strand
TCATCAGGTGTCCTGCTACTCTATTACCGCCTTAGCTACCCAAAACCAAGGCGGTTGTGCTTAGCCTAGATTGTCTTATTTTGTTGCTATTCAGTTATCAAAGATCTTTTGTTGCTAAAAAAAAGAATAATTTACGGCTATGAGCTATGTTTTCCATGCGTTTCTAGGCAAATAGATATCGTGAACCCAATGAAAACACTAATCGCCCCTAATATATATCCCCACCCAAAACTATCCATGCTCTTTCCTGTTATGCTACTTATTAAAATCTACTAATTAACCAAATTTCTCTTGAAACTCATTAAGATCTTGCGCGTCTATCTCGCCTAACAGAATAACGATATTTCTAGCTACTGTACGCCTGTGAGCTTGACCAATCTCAGTATCCACTACCGAGACATAGCAAGCCTCTAAGACGCATCTCTTAAACCTTCTATCAAGCTGTTGCGGGCTAAGGTTTGTGCTACTACCACCTTTGCCGCCTTGACTCTGTTTCGTTTGGTTTGCTTCGTTTTTTTCGTCATTAATATTGCTCATATTTAAATTTAGTACCCATCGCCATATTGTTTAGTTAAGCTACTAGTTAACCCACTATCTCCATCTCTACCTTCGCCAATTTATTCCCCCTATTTCCTTCTTCTCCCTATTGATCTTTTCCCCTTGCTTTTTTCTGCTAAATATATGTGCTTTATCTGTAATACTTTAGCCCTTTACTTACGCGTTGCCTATCTTTTCCTATTACTAGTATGCTTATTCGTGCTATACTATTTGTAGTGTATTAAGTCATTAATAACACTGTAAGTATTTGTATATAAGGGAGTTACCGCAATGAAAAAAAACGCTTGTTTGTTAATTTTTGTCGCCTTTTGTGTCACTTTTAGCTTCAATTTTATGTTTATTGAGGCTACAACAGCCTCTAATTCTAGGTCGTCTGTCATCTTCACCTTTGATGGACTCCAAGTCCTTGCATTTGGTGATCCTAATAGGGTTAGCGATGGCATCTTGGATGTTGCACACCACACACCAAAAATCGAGATAAAACAAATTGACGCAAAGGGTAAAGAAAAAATCATTGCTAGTTTCCAAGGTAAAGAGCTTTATCGCAAATATATTACTGTATCTATGCCTAACAAGTTAAACAACCCAAATAGTATCAATAGCCCAGTGAATACAATAAATAGAGGCAATTCACCTAATTCAAGTAACACGGCTAATATAGCTAGTACAGCTAATTCAAATAACACGGCTAATGCAAATAACACAAATAAACCTACTCGCTATTACTCTCCTGATATGCAAAAGGATAAGCAAGATTTTAGATGGTGCTTGGACATGGAGAGCGACTTATTCCAAAAGCAACTCTATCTAAATGAAAACAAGCTGTTTGCAAAGATCCATTTCAGTGTTGGCACTTTCTTTAGTGCAAGTGTCACTGACGAAAAGTATAAGTTCATTGCTGCCAGTAAGATACACTCGTTTAACAGACAGCTCGGTACACCTGGTGCGCGTGTTGAGCTACAGCCTAATGATGCGCTTGTCATTGGCGGCTTGGACAAAGAAATCACTCTTCCTTACCAAATAGGTACTAGCTACAAGGTCGATGTCACCAATCTACCACCAAGGGAAATGGCTAGCGTGGATCACTTCGGGTTCTACTACGACGCTGTGAAAGACCAGTCTGTTAGTAGGTTCATGCCTGTGATGGTGGAAAAAGCAAGCTATTACCCTGGTCCCCTTATTTGTGAGACAGTAATTTTAGGTAAATCATCTATCAGATAGTAAAAAATTAGGTTTTATTTGGTAAACTATTAAAGATATATTCCGCTTCTTTAATAGCATCATTCATTATTGAAGTTAAATTAGGAACACTGTCTTGATAATCACAAGCATTTCTCCATTGCCTTAGAGTGTCTAATCTAGTTGCTATATAACGCATTTTTTTAGTTTGATAATAGGCTCTAATGGCACCATGTTCAAAATTATCATATTTTGGAATATATCCTAAATAATCTCTAGCATAGTTACGGGCATGGCAAAAAGCACCGTAATAAGCTTTGCTAATAGCACCTCTACACATAGCTTCTTGTATAAATGCATTGCTTCCTTGTCTTTGAAGAAACTTCGCTAGTTCGAGATATTCTTTCCAATTAAACATTACGTAATTGTGGTAAGCGATAATCAGTAGTAATAAGCAAATAACCGTCTGCATCAGACAATTCTTTTTCGTACTGTTGAGAAATATTATTAATTTTGCCTAAAAGATTGTTGTCATAATTGGATTGGCGAACATAAAGAGTTAAGTACTGATCCTTAATTTCTGGGTCAGAATATAGCTCTAGTGAAAGCTCTGTGTTTAAGCCAAAAAGTTCTCTAGTAGTCTCACATATTGGACTTAAGATAGAAATAAGCTTTGGGGACAAGGATAAATACCTGTAAACATCGCTACGGTTTTTGATGACAATATTATTTTTCTGTAATAGTACAAGACTTTCATTTATTGATACTTTTACGGTTTGATTGCTAGGTAAGTTTACATCTATCACAAATCCCTCAATTTTTGGGATAGCATTTTCAAAACTCCCCAAAGCAGAACCGTAACTGTAATTTAAGTTAGGTTGAGATTGTATTAAACCCATTAGATTTAGTCCTTTTTACTTAATTGCATTGCCTGGGTAAAAAAGAAATTAAACAGTTAGCCTGTTTCTTACCGCCTGCTTGCCGGAAAAAATAATCGGCCACAGTGTGGTAGTGCCTGGAATCTTTCGTGTTTGTACTTTCTAGGGCTAAAGCTAATCCCTCGTTTAACTCTGATGCTTGTATTAGATTTGACCGTGTGCCTACTATGTCAAGGTTGCTCAACGATGCTTTGTAAAATAGAGAAGCTTCTAAGTACTTACCTTGTTTCAACCCAAGCTTGGCTTCATGGCCTTTAATGTTAAACATTAGGCGTGCCTTGGAATGCTCATCGGTTACAGCACTTGCTACCTTTTCAGCCTTTTCTAGTAGATTTTGAGATTCACTAAAATCACCTTTTGCAGTAGCAAGACTACCTGCTAAGCTATAACTAATCGACAGATAAATTGAATTATTATGCTGTTGAGCCAACACAATAGCATCCTGGAAATATTTATCCGATTTATCGTAGTCGCCTAAGGCAAAGCTAGCCATTCCAGCAACATGCATTAAGCTAATTGTGGTTGTATGCTTAGCCGCTGGAATTTTCAGGGCATCTTCTGACATTTCTAAGGCTTTTTTATTCTCTCCATATTTTTGACACACGCCAGATAAGGACATTGCTATAGTTGGGATAATGTCATTTAGTTGCAACTGCTTACTAAGAGCAAATGTGCCTTCTAATCTTCCTTTGGCTTGTAATTCGTCTGGATCGTTAGCTTCTGATTTGGCTTTCGACACTAGAAAATAAACTTTCAGGAATAGGTAGCCATTAGATTCTGAATAAGTTATGCCGTTATCCAAGATTGACTCGTAAGCGGTATTACCAATTAATAGATATCGGTTTGCTAATAAGTACTTCGCTCTATAAGATTCTAATATATTGCCTAAAATTAGTAGAGCCTCTTCTGTCTTTTGCGCTCTAGCTAAGTAGCTGTCAGTCTCATTTGCCGAAAAGGGAGCTTTGTCTAATTCTTTCACTTCCTGTCGTAAGTATGCCAGTTTACCAAAATCTTTTGTTTCCACGGATTTGTAATATGCAACTAAATCTATACCGTAATTATCCTGATATTGCTCTTGTATCTGATTAGCGAAAATGTCTGCTTGCTCAAGGTGCGATTTATTGTTCGTGTTAAGGTAATTATCGATAGCCAAATCTAATTGTTGGTATAAATTAGTGGTATGGCTAGTAGTTGCTGATACTGTGCTACTTATTGGAACGGTAGTCATAGGCAATGAAGACGAATCAGGGCTATTTTTTACATACTCGTTTTTTACTAGTAGAATAGCGAATAGGGTAAACGTAATTGCGAATATAGCTACGATTAGTGCGGTTAGCCTATAGCTAATAGATTTAATATCGCTAGTTAAAGCAGTCTGACCGATTTCTAGGGTAGAAACTCTCTGT
>JAHFUF010000570.1 GCA_023265235.1 Blastocatellia bacterium | reverse complement strand
ACTTGAGCGGTATGATTTGCACCACCACTAAGATTATATCTAGCAACCTCTTCACCATTAGCTTGATTAACTATTCTACAAAAAGCGTTGTTAATTGACGCAAAAGTTTGGCCTGAAAAACTGCTAATAGTAAACACTAGGTATTTTACATTTGCTGGCACAGTAGATAAATTAACAAATATTTGTTCATCATCGCCTGCACCAGACCCGTCGCGATTATCACCACTATGTTTAATGCTACCATCTAGGCTATTAAGTTGACGAAACCATATAGAGTCAATCATATGCTTGCTTTCATCAAACATAATACAAGAAGCATCTAGGTCTATATCTTCATTGCTAGAAAGAAAAGACATCCAACCACTTTTCTTTTTCTGATCCCAACCTAGCCCCATTACTACTTTAGATAGCTTTTGACCAGAATCTTTTTCTAAAGATATTTTTTGCCCTTTTGATAAATTTATTGGCATTTTACCTCCTAATTAACCCAATGCTTTAACCTTGGGGGTTTAGACATTTACACCAAAACTACGAATTAATTCAGGGAAACCACCTCGGAAACCTTGCCCTACAGCCTTAAATTTCCATTCAGTGTTATGACGATAAACTTCACCTATAATCATAGAAGTTTCTAGGCTAGCATCTTCAGAAAGATCAAAACGGGAAATTTCACTACGAGTAGCATTATTAAGCACTCGCATATAGGCTGTAGCTATCATACCAAAGTTTTGTTTCCGAGCCTCTGCTTCGTAAATTGAAACAGCAAAAACTAGTCTAGTGATTTCTTGAGGGACATTAGCTAAATCTACTCTAATTACTTCATCGTCACCTTCACCAGCACCTGTGGTATTATCTCCTAAATGTTCAACAGAGCCATCTTGAGATTTACGATTGTTATAAAAAATAAAATCATAATCTGAACGCACTTTACCACTAGCGGTAACTAGAAAAATACTAGCATCAAGGTCAAATGCAGAACCGTCTGTCATACGAGCGTCCCAACCTAAGCCTACAATGACTTTTTCCAGTCCAGGTTCTGTTTTAGTTAGAGAAATGTTACCACCTTTTTGCAAAGAAATACCCATAATATATTACCTCCTTAAAAGTCAACATTTTACAAAATGTTAATAGTTATTTCTAATTTTGATTTGTACAAGGTATTGTACTTAGTGGCAAGTTGTCTTGGACGAAATCAGGAGAAGAACGACAAAGCGATAAAACGACAAATTTTATTGGAATGTTAAAAGCTAAAGGATAATCAAAAAGTAGTCACAACGTTGTGACTACTTTTAATAACAATAACCACATTAATAACAATAACCACATTTTGTTTAATTTGTCTTTCCATTCATTGCAAAAAAACGACAGTTGATGGATAAATAGTTGTTGCTACTTCTAGGAAAGGGCAAACTAAACTCTATGACTGCAAAATCTGTGGCTACATTAGTTAATTTACTTGGCTTTGTTACTGGTGCGGCACTTTATGCCATGCTGCTAGCAATGGTACTAAGAAAGCCTGAGCAAAAAGGGGCAAAAAATAACCTACTGGTTTTACCAAGTAATAAGCTCCTTTTGCTTACAGCCCTGTTAGGTTTTTTTTGGAATATTGGTGCAGTAACTATTTATGGAATTGCTGATTTAGGCGTAGAAAATACTTTTCCTTCCCTAGTTGCAGCATCATTTACAACCTTAGGTTTTTTACCTTCTGTGGTTGTCCATCTTATTTTACGTAGCGAACAGATGTTAAAAAAGCAAAACTTTTGGATTGCTATAATTGCTTATTTGCTAAGCGGGGTTGCTGGACTACTACATTTTTATGTTGCATTTATAGGTGATCGTCTTCCTTCTCATATTGCTTTACATATTTTAACTATTGGATTTGCTTTCTTAACCGTTGCTTTACTACTTTCTACTAGAGGGCAATTAGGTTGGCAAAGGGCTTTTTGGGTAGTAGGTTTAGCTGTGTTTGCTGTTTCAGCCCTGCATTTAAGCCATCATGACGCGGAAAGTTATCCCTGGTGGATTGAAATGTCTGGCCACCATGCTTCTTTGCCTTTGGTTGTAGCAATTCTTTACCAAGATTATCGTTTTGCTTTTGCAGATATTTTTCTAAAACGTACTATTTCTTTAGTACTGCTAGTTATCACGGTTTTTGGTGCTTATATTAGCGTCGCACCGCTTTTGGCTATTCGTGATGCTAACAATGAAGCTGATCCTTTAGCTGTAGGTTTATTACTAGGGCTATGGGTTACTACTACATTATTTTATCCAAAATTGCGTCAATTGGTGATTTGGTTTGTTGATACAATTATCTTAAAACGCGTCGATTATGATAATTTACGTACAGAAATTGCTCGTAAGATTGCTCAATTTGAAACCCCTGAAGAGATTCTTTCAGAAGTTTGTAGAATGTTGACACCAGCCTTAACCGCTAAACAAGTTAATTGGTTTATGGAAGAAAACTCTCTTTCTGGCCATCATACTTTAAATATGTTGTTTCCTACTACAGAAATGCCTAATTATTATTTAACAGTGGGCGAACTTAAAGCAGGGCGTAGACTCTTATCTGATGATTTAGAAATGCTAGAAGCAGTTGTTTTAATGGTTGCTCGTCGTATTGATGTAGTAAGAGTCACACATGACAGGTGTAAAATTAGTTTGCGTGAACAAGAAATTAGTAAACTTGTTACTGAAGCTGAATTAACAGCACTTAGAGCACAACTAAACCCGCATTTTCTCTTTAATGCATTAACAACATTAGGTTATTTAATTCAAACCGCTCCTGATAAAGCATTTGAAACTTTAATGCGCTTAACAGGGTTATTAAGAGGAGTACTGAGACGTTCAGCAGGAGAATTTGCTAGTATTGGCGAAGAAATAGAGTTAGTCAAAGCGTATTTGGATATTGAAAAAACACGATTTGAAGAACGATTACAAATAAAAATAATTAGCCCTAAAGAATTAGAAAATATTCGTATTCCTTCTTTACTTATTCAACCTTTGGTTGAAAATGCAATTAAACATGGAATAACACCTGCTAAAACAGGTGGAGAGGTTTTTATTAAAGTAGAAAAGGTTCTTTTTAATAACCTAGAACAAGTAAAAATCACTGTGCAAGATACAGGAATGGGCGTTAGTGAATTTGACTTAGCACGAGGGCGTAAAAAGGGTGTAGGACTAGCTAATATTGAGCGTCGCTTAAAATGCCATTACAGCGACGAAGTAGTGATGAAGATAAAAAGTGAAGTCGGTTTGGGTACAAGCGTAGAAGTGGCTTTGCCTATTAGTGCTAATGCTTTAACTCCTGAATTAAAAGCTAGTAGAGGATAAATGATAAATGATGAGTACAAAACTGCGTGTAGTTATTGCTGAAGATGAACGTCCTGCAAGGCTTTTTTTAATTGCAATGTTAAATGCTTTTGAGGATGTAAAAATCGTTGGTGAAGCTTCTAATGGTACAGATGCTGTGACAATTATTGAGCAAGAACAACCAGACTTGGCCTTTCTTGACCTACAAATGCCAGGGCTAGATGGTTTATCAGTAGTAAGAGCACTGAAAAAAAATCAAATGCCTTTAATTGCTTTTGTTACTGCTTATGATGAATATGCAGTACAAGCTTTTGAGTTAAACGCTGTAGACTATTTGCTTAAGCCCGTAGAACGCTCGCGCTTGCGTGAAACCATAAACCGTGTTCAGGAACGTTTAGATAGAGCAGACCTACGTGCAGAAGAAAATCACAACTTAGAAGAAGCTGTTAAAGATTATGAAACTGCTACACAACTACCAAAAATTGACCGTATTCCTGTTAGACAAAAAGACGAAATTATTATAGTCCCAGTAAGTCAAATAGCTTCTATTATTGCTGATGGAGAGCTTTTACATATTACTAATAGTCGTAATGAAAATTACGTGATTAATCATCGTCTTAAAGACTTAGAGTTAAGACTTGAACCAGATAAATTTGTTCGCTTAGGGCGTGGGTCTCTAGTAAATATTGATATGATTACCCGTATTCATCAAATGCCTGGCGGTACTTATATGGTGACGCTTAGTAATAATCAGCAGATTAAGGTTAGCCGCTTGC
>JAHFUF010000569.1 GCA_023265235.1 Blastocatellia bacterium | reverse complement strand
TGCTAGTGCACGAAATTCTTGCTTAAAACGATAAATTGCTTCTGCATCACCTTGATGTAAAGTTTTTAACGCTACAGGAGCATTACGCTCACGATCAAACGCTTCATAAACAACTCCAAACCCACCAGCACCTAAACGTCGTCTAATCTCAAAACGTGATGTTCCTACAAAATCTGTTTCTATAACACTCATAAACCTTGTACCTGATTAAAGATGAACAGGGGCATAGCCCAAATGGACAAAAATATTATTCAACTGGACAGAGATATAGCTCAACTGGACAATGGCATAGCTTTACTATTACTTATTTTTTTAGACATTAGCATTATTAGCATAATCAAAAACCATTGCTCGCTTGCCATCAGGAAGCTTTTTTGTGAAATATTCTAATTGTTCTAATTGTTGACGTGCTTGCTGTTGAAAAGTACGTAAGTTTGTACTTTGGCTGATAAAGCCCTCTGTTAAAGATAATTCCCTAACAATTGTACGACACATTGTAGATTGTTCACAGTAGGAAGCACCATCTGGGCCAACAATTTCTTGCTCTGGGTAAATATTACGGTAATACCATGAAAGCAAAGCATAGTATTGTAACAAATGTTGTTGGCTCTGTTTTACCCATTCTCTACGACCTCGTGCTTGATAAAGTAGTGATTCTCTTACTCTTTGATCGCGTTGGAGTTCAAGTAAAGCTTTGGTTTCAACACCTAACATTCGGCGTTGTTCATTAAGTCCAATCTGTTCTGTGTATTGATAAACAATTCTTTTACCATCACTAACAGCTTGAATACAATCTAGCATAACCCCTACTAGGAAACACTCGTGGGCTTCTTCTAGCGTTCGGCGACCTTGATCATCGAGTACTACAATATCCTTAAATTTAGTTTCATAGCGATTGATATGTAATTCTTCAACTAAATATAGGTTTTGATAATGTAGCTTCATATTTAAGATTTCATCACCAAAATTTATAGGTATCCCTCCTGTTTCATTATAAAAAACGATTTCTGATGTATCAGGTAAAGAGAAAACCGATGGTGTAGGATCACCAGGTAGAGGAATTTTATTAGTTAACAATCGCTTAAGTTCTTGTAGGTTTGTAGGATCTGCCCGTTCTGGTAGTCCAACTAGCAAGCGGTTACGCTCATTAGTTAACCTAAAACTCCTTTGTTGGCCGCCACCATGCAACCAAAACTTGGCATTATCATAAATCAACCGTAGTTGAGCTTCGCGGTCTTCAGGACGCTTAAACTTATCCCATAAAGCTTCTACTACATTAAAGTCTCGCCCTAAGTCAGCAAACACACTGATGGTAAGGTTAACAAGTTGTTCTTCAATACTTGCTAATCCTTCAGCAGACACTTTACGGGGCAAGTCCATTACTGTTACCCCTAATTTTTGTAGGATTTGGTCGCCTACATCAGCAACCTTTTTAGAGGATGTTTCGCTACTGCCTAAGTATTTTGGATAGAATTTTTGCTCTACATCTTCACGGCTATAAAGTAGTAAAGAAAGCTCTTGAGTAGGAACATCAGAAAAATAATCAAATTTAGCTAGTAGGCTTTTCTTAAGTGTTAGCAGATCGCTACCTAGGGTGTAAATCTTGCCAATTAAACCTTCAGTGTTTACTTGTCCACCATCCAACTTATTAATCGCGCCAATATATTTAACTAAATCATCTACAACACTTACAGCCGCAAGCCTGATACGACGGTGGAGAATATTTTTTAGGTGTTCCTGAACCAAACGCTCAAAACGAGTAATGTCATATCTAATAATAATACCTTTGCGACCATCCCAATTAGTGCGCCGTTCGTGGCTAGCAATCTCTGCTAGGAGGCTATTAATAGCTTTGGTAGAGCGTTCAATTCTTCGTGCTAATTCTTCTGAATCAGCAACAAATTGAGCGCGATAGTTATGTGCTTTGTCTGTAAGAACAAAAGATACTTGATTAAGTACATCTATTGCATAACCTACGCTCTGATGTTGTTGGTTAATTATTTTGGCAATTTCGCGTTCAATGCCTTGGCGACCTTGCTCAATTAGTTGTTGTTTATTAAAGTGAACAATTCTGGCATAGTCTCCCCATTGTTGAGGATCATTGCTCTTGTTTTCTGCTTCTAGTTTTACTAATTCAGTTTCTAATGCAGCACTAAAAAATTGTTTTAGGCTTTGGCGTTTTTGTTCTGGTACTCCGTCTTGAGCTTGACGAGCAACTTCGCTTGCCCAACGAGAAATTACGCTATCTAGTGACTTACTTTGACCTGAGCCATCATCAATTAGAGGACGTAAAAAATCATGTCTTTGCTCAGAAGTGCCTTGTCTAGTAGACGTTCCTTCATAAAGATTTGCCGCAGGTAAAAACTTATCAATCACATATTGAGTAATCGTTCCAGCGTTATAACCTGTACCTGAAATATTACCCCATTGGTCAACCACTTCTGAGGCTAATTTGTAGGCACAAGCTAGTTTAATGCGATCTAGCGGTACAGTTACCGACGCTAGCCCAATAGATGAATAACGACAGATAAACTTTTGATCAATAATGGTACGGCCTTGTTCATCTAAGTGCTTGAAAGCAAACTCATCTACCAAAAATTGGTCTAGATTGACTCTCACCCCACGTTTATAACCTGCAAATTCTCCTTGGGAAAAGTCTTTGAAAATATTGTCTGCTAACATGTTAAAAACTAATGTCTTAGAGTTACTGTCTACTGTTTTACCTGCTGCATTCATATTATCTACCAAGTAGCAGTAATTAAATGCTGGTGGAGCAATGTTTCTAGGCATTCTATCTGGCCATTCAACATTAAAATGGTTTTCAAAGCTGTAATATTCCAGTTCTTTTAACGCAGCATAGCTATTAGCAAAAACCCTTGGCACTTCTGTACCAAATAATTTGGGCATTACTAGGAAACCTACGCTAGTAACAGGTTGACCAGCAAAAATATCTTTTACTAAAAAAGCTACATCTAAAAACATTCCACTTCCTGTGCCACCTGCTACAGAGCAAACAATATAAACGTTAAAGCGGTTTGAGCCTTCAACCTCCATTCCATGACGGTCAAGCATTAGCTTCATGTTTTCAACATTGCGTATACGTTCTCCAGCTTTTTGAATTGCTTGACGAATGGTGTGATAATGTTCAAAAAAACCTAGTCGGCTATAAGCGCGAATTTGTCCTGCGCCTTCTGTCATTGTGCCTAGTTTGTTTAATCCTTCATAAAACCAGCTTTTAATATATGGATATTGGTTTAAGTCATTAGTAATTCTGGCTGTATCAGCAATAATTGCCATTACTTTTTCATTTTGAGTAAACTTTACTTGATCAGCAAATAGGCGGGCACCAACGTCTTTTTCTGTTAGGTCTGTATCGATCCACAAATAATTTACTATAGGAAAATTTTCTAGTAGACCATATTTCTCAAAAAAGCGTTTGCGCAGTCTAAGTAGTACATCGCCCCCTGTGCCACCAACACCAATAATCAAAGTAGGAGTAACTTTTACTTGGGTTAATTTGTCGGCAGAACGTTTACCTTGAATGAGAATTTGGTCACTCACAGTTTGTTCCCTCAATAAAAAAATGATGTGCTAAAAGATTAAAACCATAAAGATTTAAGAAGATATTATCTTATAAATCTTTATGGCCTTAGTAGCAAATCTTATCTGCAATATTTATAGCAATATTTACAATATTTATAATATTTGCAATATTTATTTAACCAAACCATCGTTTTCTATTGCACTATAAATATCATCGGGTTTTAGCCCTAACCAAGGATCAGAACTAGGGGTTAAGAATAATTCCGAGTAAACCTTATCATTAAAGGCTTCTAGATCCTTATAGTTGTTGTAATCCATTAACCATTGATGGATCTTGGTATGAAAGAAATACTCATTAAAAACTGAATCCTTAGCAATAGCAAAAGTAAAGTTTTCTAAAGTTTTACCCATTGGATCAGTGCTATCAGCACTATTAGCAAGGCTTTTATAACCATAAGCTTTTATATTTTTTGTAGCTATTAAACTTTGGCTATTTTCATCTATTTTAACCTCTGAAAGGTAAAGCTTTGCTAGTTTATTCCAAGTAACATC
>JAHFUF010000568.1 GCA_023265235.1 Blastocatellia bacterium | reverse complement strand
ACAGGAAGTTGATACCATTTTCCTTGTTCAGCAAAGCACAAAGAATTGTCAGTTAAAATACAGTGATATGAAGGCATTAGCTTATTATATTTAAATATTCATGGAATTTGCTACGCTAAATTATTGATTCTAAAACAATCAATAAAATCTTAATGTCCTGTTAGGGACATCTGATAATAGCCCAGTCCTTTAGGGCTGGGAACTGGGAACTGGGAACTTACCAAACAACAGAACTGTTAAGAGATGTAGTCGCTAGCATAGTCTTATAAACTTCTGCGTTTGACCCAGGTTGCATTTGTCGGATTTCTAGCTCTGCTACTAATTTATCTATAAACTCAGACATATTTTCAGAAGGAATTATTTCAAAAGAAAGTAGTGCTGTTCCAAGTTGAATAATATCTCGATGAACTAATAATACGCCATTTGATTCATTGTTAATAGGTATTTGTATTCGAGCATTGTTTTCTCGACGATTAATTTTTGTCCCATTAACACTACCTGTATCATAGAGATAGAACCCTTCATTAACAAATTCTATTTTGCCATGCTGACGTGACACAGTTGTATTTGGGGAACTAGGATGATTTGGTTGTAGGAATGAAACATCATTACGTCTGATTAGTTGGCTAGATTCTATATTTACTACATTACGAAAGCGTCCTATATAAGTAATAGGTTGTATAATTAAGTGATAATTTGTATAGGTAGCTCCATTAATTGGCTGAAGCAATGCTACTTTAGAAACCTGAATTATAGGCATTTGCATTTTTACAATTCTTTGAGCATCTACTTGAATAATTCTTTCTAGACCATTACTAATATCGCTAGGTAGTGGCCAATCTATTGTTAAACTACACCCTTGATAGCCTGGTGCTTGAGGATGGACAATCTCAATTTCTAATTTAATAGTACTAAAAAGACGATAACCAGATTCTTGTATGTATTTGTATACATTGTTAATAAAAGCACCTGAGTTGAAAATAGACTCTATTTCTTGAAACCTTTTTATATCAGTGCGTGGAACAAAAATTTTTATTAGGTTAGGAGCAAATAACTCTCCATCTTTAGAAATAGAATTAGCTTGTAATTGCTGATTTAGTTGGGAAATTATCTTGTTAGGGTTAACATCTGCCTCAGAAAGAGATTTACTAACCTTTAACGCTTCTACTAAAACTTTGGTTATTAGGGTTAATTTAGGGTTTTCATCTAAAGTAACAAGACTGAGCTTAAAACTAGCTATAGGAGGGTTATTAGGAATTTGTAAGTTTGTTTGAGGTGCTTTAGGCATCCCTGTTGATAGATCTAAGGTAAATATTTTAGGGTCTAGTAAAGGTATTTCTCCTGATAAATAAAGGTCATTTATTTGAGGTCTAGAACCAGTAGTTGTAGGCAATATGTTTGAGGTTGGTGGAATTATAGGATTGTTTTTTATCGCCATTTTTATCAAATTAATTATTGCTAAAGGCGAAGAAAGACGGTCTTCTGGTGCTTTATATAAACAAGATAATACTATAGATTCAATTGCTTCTGAGATACTGCCTCTGATTAAACGAGGACGTGTAAGAGGTTCATGAATATGTTTATACATTAACTCACGATGAGAATTAGCTAGGAAAGGAGGTCTACCTGTTAGTAGGTGATAAAAAATTACTCCTAATGAATAAACTTCACTAATTTTACTAGCAGGTTCCCCATTACACTGTTCTGGAGAAAGGTAAAAAGGTAAGTTAAAAATATTTTGTGTTCTCGCACCAGAAAGGCCATTATATAATTCTTGAGTTTTAAGCTGTGCTAATCCAAAATCTAAAACTTTTATATGTTCTTTTCCTTTTTGATCATAAAGAACAAAAATATTACTTGGTTTTAAGTCATAATGTAACTTGTCTTGCTTATGCATTACTGCTACAGCCTCACAGACCTGTAGCATTATGTTACAAATAGTATATATAGGTATTTCAGGGTCTTCAGAAATAAAAGTGGCTAATGAACGTCCTTCTACATATTCCATTACTAGATAAAGAGTTCCATTATTAGTTTGACCAAAATCAATTATTTGAGCAATATTAGGGTGTTTTACCTTCATTATTGTTTCAGCTTCTTTTAAGAAAGTATTGGTTGTATTTGGGGTTGCTTGGGCAATTTCTGGGCTAATAACTTTAATTGCTAAAGGAAAACTCTGACCTATTTTAGCACCACGATAAACAATACCTAGACTACCTGAGCCAATTCTTTCATCTAGCCTGTAAGAACTGATCAAAGGAGAGATAGGAAGAGTAACTTTAAGTGGACTATGATCACGATCACACCTATCTACGTGATCGCCAAAAACTCGCTTGCAAATAACACACTCTTTCATGTCATCCTCTAAGCGCACCTTTAGGTTAATGGTAAGAATAGTTGGCAGTTGTTTTTATTTTAGAAAATGTTTCTCATAATAACACGGTTATTTTATATAACAAAAATTTTAACTTTTTATTTATAACTTAAAAATAAAACTAAAATAAAACTAACAACCTTAAGTAAATATGCAACAAGAAAATAGTACAGAAAAGTCACTGGTGTGCGCAATTGATATAGGCACATCTTCAATTAGGGTCTCTGGCTTTGACAAAATAGGCAATGCTATCCAAGGTCTATCTATACAAAATTACTATCAAATGAGCATTTCCTTAGATGGCGCAGTTGAAATACCAGCAGAAGAACTATTTAGAAAAGTCACAGATTCTTTAGATCAATTTTTAGCTAAGCTGATCGCAAAAAATTACTTGGTACTTGCAGTTGGTGTCTCAACTATTTGGCATAGCCTCTTAGCCATTGATTTTCAAGGCTCACCACTAACGCCCCTGATTAGCTGGAATGATACTCGTAGCAGTGCCTTTGCAAAAAAATTACGAGAAACTAACGACGAAATAGCATTACATCAAGTTACAGGCTGTCGTTTTCATGCTTCATATTGGCCAGCAAAGATTTCTTGGCTTCTAGACAAAACCCCATCATTAAAACGAAAAGTAAAATATTGGTTATCTTTTGGGGATTATCTTTTTCTTCGGTTCTTTGGAGAAATTGCTACTAGTATTTCTCTTGCTTCAGGAACAGGGCTGTTTAACCGCCATCTTTGTGAATGGGACAAACAGGTTGTTGAAAATTTATCAATAGAGGTTAACCAATTACCCAAAATAGTTGAAACCCCATTTTATTCATTAAAAAAAGAATTTGCTACTCGTTGGCCAATGCTATCTACTATTCCTTGGTATCTACCGTTAGGAGATGGTGCTTGTAGTAATATTGGTAGCGATTGTTTTGATAATAGTTTTGCATTAATGATTGGAACTTCTGGAGCAATGCGGGCTGTTTCTAGTCAAACCAATATAGTCTTACCAGAAGGGTTATGGTCTTATCGCATAGATCGCAAACGTAGTGTCATTGGTGGAGCAATGTCTAATGCAGGTAATCTCTTTGCTTGGTTAAAAACAATATTAAACTTACCTACAGAAACCCTAGGGCAAACTCTTGAGCAGGAACTAAAACAAATAAATCCAGATAGTCATAGGTTGACAATACTTCCTTTTTTAAGTGGAGAACGAAGCCTAGGCTGGCATGACAATGCTAGAGGAGCAATTATTGGTTTGCAACTATCGACTAAACCAATAGAAATCTTACGAGCAGGACTAGAAGCTATTGCTTATCAGTTTTTGCTTATCTATGAGGAAATGGTAAAAACCTTGGGCATTCCTGATAAAATAATTGCAACAGGTGGAGGGCTTTATAATTCAGAGGTTTGGGGAGAAATTATTGCTGATGTATTAGGGAAACCTCTTTATGTTTCTCACCATTCTGAAGCTAGTAGTCGAGGTGCCGCTTTACTAGTTTTGGAGAATTTAAATCTCCTTGAGTTACTACCAAATAATAATTTTGAAAAAATATATTTACCTAAGCTAGAAAACAAAGAGGTTTATCAAAAAGCTTTTAGGCGTTATCAACTATGCTATGAAAAGCTTGTTGTAGATAATATGGCTTAGGTTAAGGCTATTGATACATACTTGGAAGATTTTTGTTTAATAGAGACTAGCTTAAAAGGAGACAATAGTGATCGAAGGCATAGAACATATACGA
>JAHFUF010000567.1 GCA_023265235.1 Blastocatellia bacterium | reverse complement strand
AGCAAATATCCATTTTTACTTTTCGTGAAACCCGCACTTATAAATTTAGGAGCGGAGATATTTCCGAATTAATTCAAGAAACATATTTGCGTCTTTTATCCAATAACCGCAAAGTTCTAAAAGACTTTCGTGGTAATTCTGAAGCCTCAGTTATTGCCTACCTTATAACAGTTGTAGGAAGTGTTGTTACAGATCAAATCCGCCGTGAAGTATCACAAAAGCGTTACGCACTAGAAGTTTCACTAAGTACTCCTCTAAAAGAAGATCAAGAATTAACCATAGTAGATCTTTTACAAGCAGGAGAACAAACCTCTCCTGATCGTATTGCTAGTGAAAAAATTACTGTTCGTCGCTTAAAAGAATTATTAAAATCTGCTCTTTCTGGGGCTAATGCCAAACGAGATACGGTTATTTTTCACTTACACGTAATTAACGAACTTTCTTGTCGTGAAATAGCCGAACTACCAACATTTTCTATGACTACAGCCAATGTACAAGCAGTAGTTTTTCGTACAAAAGAACGTCTACGAGAAATATTAGGTAAAAAAGATGCAGGAGGATTGTAGTTTTTTGTCAGCGTAAAATGAGTTTTTACGTCTTACATGATTAACAATCGTTTTTTATGAGGTTAAAGTTATGAGTCCGCCAAACTGTGACCATGAAACAGACGCTCTAAAATACTTCTCTGGTCAGCTATCTGGAAATGAACTTGCTATGGTTGAAGCCCATATTGCAGGATGTAGTAAGTGTTGCCAAGCTCTTGCCGAATTAGCAAAAATAATGACTGCTGAAGTATCAGAAGAAGAAAAGGCTTTTTTATCTGCTACCCTTGAAGAATCAGCTAAAGAGGCTCGTGAACTAGTAAAAAAGGCTCTTAAAGAGTCAGAAGCACTCAATGCCAGCCATGTTGCGTCACTTACTGCTCACCATGCTAAACAAAATAAAAATTCTAAAGGATTTTTTCTTTTCAATTCCAAAGCTAATCAACTCGCCATAGCCGCATCAATAGTAATCCTACTCCTAGTTGGAGCAATGGTCTTTTATAAATCAAATAGCCCTCTAGAAGACCCTCAAATTGCACAAGTTCGTGGTTTAATAAAGGAAATAAACCTCACAGGCCGTCCAACAAGGCTACGTATTGCAGGTTTTGATTATGCTCCTGAAAATAAAACTCGCGGCAGTGAATCAGAAGAACCTGCACGTAAATTAAAAATTTCTCAAGATATCTTAGAAAGTATCGTAAAAAAAGCCCCTACCCCATCAAACCACCAACACCTAGCGCAAATACTACTATTTCAAAGTGATTACGATGGTGCCACAACACAGCTTTCCGAAGCAGTAAAAATTGATTCCACTAACCCTTCAATCTTAAACGACCTAGCCGTAGTCCAAGCAGCACAAAACGACTATGAAGTAGCCTTACAGACTATTAATAAAGTTTTACATATTAATCCAAATTATTTAGCAGCAATCTTTAATAGAGCCTTGATTTATATCCAGCTTAAGCAATATAATAAAGCCCGCTCAGACTGGGAGAAGTATTTACAGCTAGACCCCAACTCTCCTTGGGCAACCGAAGCAAAACAACAATTAAATTCTATAAAGCAATAAGTAGTCTATTAAGTATTAAATTTAATTCTATTATTTTTAACTCTTTAGTGATCGCTTTAAGTTTTAAGTTATGAAATCTACTAGCCCCAAGTATTTTTTTGTAATTATTGGTTTGCTCGCTCTAGCTTGTTTTGCAGCAGTGGCAGGGCGAACATGGTATTTTCCTACTAAACCACAAGGGAAAATAGCCCAATTAGCCCAGATAGTAGGTGCGACTCGCATTACCGAAGCGCGTCTTTCAGGAGGCTTTGCCTACGCGCCCTTTACACCATTACCAAAACTTAAAAAGAAAAAGCATCCTGATTTCTCAAGCGATCCTAATTTAAATTTAGCATCCAACAATTTTGATGATCCTAATAATTCTACCATTTTAAGTAATCAAGATTCACCTAGCCCTGAGACTCTAGAAACTGTTAATAACAATGATAATAAGGCTTCAAGCAGTGCTACCCGAGGAGCAAGCGACAAAAATTATCTAAACAACCTTTTACTATCAGTGGACTCCTATCCATCATCTTATTTCTCACTTTTTACCCAAGCAGCCTCTACCAGATCAACAACAGCAGACGAAACAATTCCTACCCCAAGATCAAAAATAGCTGAAACTCCAGAGTTCCAAACCCTTGCAAACAGTATAATGCTTGAAGACATAAATCAGCCTACCGCAGAAACAGCCCACGCTGTAGGAATAATCTATATTTTTCAAGGAGACTTTAACAAAGCGATAAGTTATTTAGAAACAGCATTAACCAGATCTCCAAATAATGCAGAGATACTTAATGATTTAACTGCCGCCTACCTAGCCCGCGCCGAAGACGAAGACCAACCCGCAGATATTTTTGAAGCTCTTTCCTTTATTGATAGTGCTGTAACAGCCAATCCAAAGCTAATAGAAGCACAATATAACCTAGCATTAATTTTGCAAAAGCTTTGTCTTCCTTTGTCAGCACGTAAACATTGGGCTGAATATTTAACAAAAGATAAATCTGCTGATTGGATAAAAGAAGTTAATACTTATATTGCCAAGCTTAATGAACCAACATTGACGGCACTTTGGGAAAAAGAAAAAAATAAAGTAGCTATTGCCGCTAACAAAAATGACTATCAAACAGTAAAACGTTTAGTGAGTGAGTTTCCCCACTTTGCCCGAATGCACGCTCTAGACGAGTTATTCCCCACTTGGGCAACTGCTTATCTGAAAGATGACTTTGACCAGGCCAATCAAGCCTTGCAAGCGGCACAATACATTGGCAAGGTGTTAATCGAAATTCACCAAGATCATTTGGTTGATGATGCTGTAACAACAATTAATAGGTTAGCTCAACAACCTGATGCCGCTAAAGCCTTAACCGCCTTAGCCCAAGCGCATTTATTTTATAATGACGGTCGAAAGTTTGACGAAAGCGACGATCTTGCCAAAGCGAGTAAGCCGCTTGAACAAGCATTAATTGCTTTTTCTCAATATAATGACAATGCTTTTATAGCTTTAATTTATTTAACCCAAGCCCGCAGTTATTTTTACACTTTAGAAAACAAAGCGGCTTTTGATAAGCTTGAACAAGCACACATATTATCAAAAACATATATCTACCCTTATTTACTTGGTCGTATTTGGGCAATTAATGGTCAAGAGCAAACAAAACTATTTCAATTTAATAAGGCTTTAGAAGCAATGCCCCTAGCCATTAAATACCTTAAACAAACATCTGCATTAAATAACTTAGCACTAGCATATGTTACTTATAGCCAACTCGTTAGCCAATTAGATGAACCGACTCAAGTACTTAACCAATATAGTCAAGCTTTACAAACTATCAATAAAATAGAAAACCCTTTTCAGCAAGCTATTTCTGTGGCAGCAATAGCTATCTATCTTACTCAAAGAAGTAAAATAAAACTTGTATTTTATTTTTATAATGAAATGTTTGATATAGCAGTTAAAAACAAAATTGATATAGCAATTAAAAACAAAATAGAGGATAAAATTTTTTTTACTGCGCTTCGCTGGCGTAGTTTAGCTTACCATAAGATTGATAAAGATGATGCGGCGTTACAGGATATTAAACAAACAAAAACTTATCTTATACAATCTGCTGATCAGGCTTTTCGTCTACGTGCAGAAAATGACCTAACTATTGCAGAAGGTGAGTATATCTTAAAAAAAGAACCTGAAAAATCTATTCAACTTTTTAATCAAATTATTAGCACTTATCTTAAAGTAAAAGGACAACAAGAGCGACTTGCCTATATTTACTTACTTCGTGCCCGTGCTTACTTAATTCTGAAGGACTATCAAAATGCAGAAAATGACCTACAAGCAAGTATTCAAGAATTTGAAATAGCTCGTAGCAATATTAAATATGAGGCTTTTCGTACTAATTTCTTTGAAAAACCACAAGAAGTCTATGACGAGATGATACAACTACAACTTAAGCTTAAACACCCTGATATTGCTTTTAATTACTCAGAAATTAGACAGGCACGTGCTTTACTAGATTTATTAAA
>JAHFUF010000566.1 GCA_023265235.1 Blastocatellia bacterium | reverse complement strand
TTAGGTTGTCTTAAGCCGCAAAGCGGCGAAATAATTGTAGCCCTGGGCGTAAGCCCTGGGTTTACAATGAGATAGAGACAAAGCCCCAACGGGGCGAAAGAATAAAAATATTTGTTGTTTATTCTTTCGCTACTTCGTAGCTTAAAAACTTAATCTACTGAAAACCCAGGGCTTACGCCCAGGGCTACAATTATTTCGCCCTGTCAGGGCTTTCGGAATTTTGAAAATTAAACAGCCCTGCAAATGGTTTATTAAAATTAATATTTTGAAGACCTTATCAGTTTAGCTTATTAATACTTAAGGGCTATTTAGCGATTCTAATAGCTTCATCTAAAGTAAACTTCTGCTCATAAATAGCTTTGCCAATAATACAACTATCAACACCATCTAACTCTAAAGTTTTTAGTTGGGTAATATCAGCTAATTTACCAATTCCGCCTGAAGCAGTGATTTTAAGCTTACTTTCTTGAGCAAGTTTTTGGGTCATTTTAATATTTGGGCCACTTAGCATTCCATCTTGGGCAATATCTGTATAGATCACTCTTTCAATACCTATTTCTGCTACCTGTTTAGCTAGTGTAGTAGCATCAACTGTAGTAGTCTTTTCCCAGCCTCTAGTTGCAACCCTACCATCACGAGCATCAATACCTATAGCCAAATATTTAGCATACTTTGTTACCAACAATTTTAGTAATTCAGGAGATTCTACAGCAATTGTGCCTAACACAACCCTTGATATTCCTATTTCTAATAAATACTCTAGAGTTTTTTCATCTCTTACGCCTCCACCAAATTCTATCTTAGGTTTAAGTTCTAGCGATATACGGCGGACAACCTCTAGGTTTTTTGTTACCCCAGAAAAAGCTCCATCTAGGTCAACAATGTGAATCATTTCTGCCCCAGCAGCTATAAAACCCGCTGCAACAGCAAAAGGGTCTTGATCATAGACTTTTATTTTTTCTTTTTCTCCTTGAGTAAGACGAACACAACACCCATCTTTTAGGTCAATTGCTGGGAGAATTAACATTCTTTAGCCATCCTAGTAGCAAAATTTTTTAGTAAAGTTAAGCCTGAATGCTGGCTTTTTTCTGGGTGAAACTGTGCTCCAACAATATTATTTCTACCAGCAATTGCACTAAAGCTTATTCCATAGTTAGTTGAGGCAATTACATCACTGACTAAACTAGTTTTTACATAAAAAGAATGAACAAAGTAAAAATAAGCCTTATCAGCAATATCACTTAAAATAGGGTGAGCATAACGCTCATGAACCTGATTCCAACCCACATGAGGAACTCTTAATTCATTATCTGAAAAACGAACAACTTGCCCAGGTAGTAAGCCTAGCCCTTTATGAATGCCAAACTCTTCACTTTCTTCAAATAGAAGTTGAAAGCCTAAGCAAATTCCTAAAATTGGTTTTCCCTCTTTGGCTGCTGCCAAAATTATTTGATCAAAGCCAGTTGCTTTTAGTGAAATCATCGCATCACCAAAAGCCCCTACACCAGGTAAAACTAAGGCTTTGGCTGTTTGTAATACTTCAGGATTATTACTTGTTTGTGTTTTTATATTTACAGCAGAAAAAGCTTTTTCTACACTACGTAAATTTCCAACACCATAATCAATTATTGTAATCACTAGTAACACTCCTAGCTTAAAGTTCCTTTAGTGGATAAAATACCTTGAACACGAGGATTTAGTCTAGTTGCACTTGAAAGTGCTCGAGCTACAGACTTAAAAACCGCTTCTAGAATATGGTGTTGATTACGTCCATAGAGTAATTCAACATGTATATTAGCTTTGATCGCATCAGAAAAAGAATGCCAAAAATGTTCTGTTAACTCTACAGCAAAAGTACCAATCATAGGTCTAACAGCAGCAGCATTATAGACTAAAAAAGCACGTCCAGATAAATCAACTACACTTCTAACCAATGTCTCGTCCATTGGAACATAGGCTACACCATAGCGTTCAATCCCTGCTTTATCGCCTAAGGCTTCAGCAAAAGCTCTGCCTAAGGTGATGGCTACATCTTCAACAGTATGATGGTCATCAATATGTAAGTCCCCTTGGCAATTAATTTTTAGGTCAAACAAACCATGACGTGCAAAAAGCTCTAACATATGATTAAAAAAGCCTATGCCTGTAGAAATCTCTGAATTGCCTTGTCCATCTAGGTTTAAGCTGATTTCTATATCTGTTTCTTTTGTTTCTCGGTTTACTTTTGCTTGTCGAGCCATTTATTTTTCACCTAAAAATATATTCTAAAAATACATTAAAATTCCTAATTAACTAAATAGTTAGTTGTGCTAATTGATATAGATAAGCGCATTCTACCACGATTTAGTGGTAGAGATAGCTACCTAGTTGCAAAAGCAACCCCTAGGAGCATTACTTTATTGTGTGTTAATTAGTTACCAAAGATATGCTTAGCTTACTCCACAGTTATTGTCTTATGATCTATAATTAACAATAAATTAGCCATAAGTTAGCCAGGGTAATAGAGTTAATTTAGTAGTTAATTTAAGGAGATTCACTATATGTTTTTACTATCAAAAATTCGTATTCAAGTATATAAACTTATCCTTCTCAGTCTATTTATAGGTTTTGTCTCACATTTTACCAACATAGAAACTTTAGCTCAAACCCAAGCAGATTTTGGACTTAGCGTTAGCCCTTCTTCAGCTACAATTCAGCCAGGAGGCTCAGCTAATTTTTCTGTTGCAGTTAGTAAAATAGGCAATTTTAACAGTACTGTTACTTTTGCTACTTTGTCTGGAAATGGGATTTCAATTAGCTTTTCCCCTAATTCAATAACTCCTCCTGGAACTGTTACTATGACAGTTTTAGTTTCTAGCTCAGCTTCTTCAGGTACTTATACCATTACTTTGAGTGGCTCAGGAGGTGGTGTAACCAGATCAGCCTCTTTTACTGTTGTTGTTCCACAACGAAGTTTTACTCTTAATGCTTCCCCTTCAAGTGTAATAGTAAATGCTGGAACGAACGCGGTTTTTAATGTGTCGGTTAATGGTGCTAATGATGGTAGAGCTACTGTAACGCTCACTGCTGGTAGTAAATTAAATGTTAATTTTGGTGCTAGCACTATTACCACTCCTGGAAATACTCCTATGACAGTTATTGTTCCAGCAAATACTGACCCAGGGATCTACACAGTAGATATTATTGGATCTGCTCCTGGTGCTGTTAGTCAAACGACTTCTGTTAAAGTTGATGTAAGAGCAACAGGTGATTTTACACTTAGTGTTATTCCTGAAGCTATTTCTCTTCCTGCTGGTGAACAAGCAGAACTAGCTCTTAGTGTTATTGGGTTAAATGGGTTTAATGACCTAGTGAATTTGAAAACAGATAGTAAACTAAAAACCTCACTTAGTCGCAGTACAATTATTGGGTCTGGAACAGTTGCTTTGTTTATTTCTACTGAACGTACTACTGCTCCTGATACTTACCCAGTTACTATTATTGGTACTAGCTCAACAAAAGCAGGAGTAATAGAAAAACGGGTTATTACCATAGTTTCTGTCACAGCAGCACCAGATTTTACTTTGGTGTTAAATCCTAGTAGTTTGGAAAGTTCTCCTGGAAAATCAGTAGCGTTTTCAGTAGGGCTTACCCCTATAAATAGGTTTAATGATGTTGTGCTTTTAGATGTAAAAACACCAAATAGCAGTATCACTGCTAATACTAGTGTAAGTGCCATTACTCTAGGGGTAACAGCAAATGTTAATATTAATGTTAGTGCTAATACACCTCCAGGAGTATATGACCTTAATGTTATTGGTATAGCTGGCGGACTACAACGTAATACAATAATAAAGCTGACAGTAAAAGCAGGTGATTTTGACCTAGTGCTTAGTCCAACAGCACAATCTATTGTTGCTGGCCAAAAAGCAAACTTTGCTGTGAGTATTAGTCCTAGAGATAGTTTTAGCGAACAAGTAGTTTTAACTTCTTCACCACAAAATACAATTCAAACAAGTTTTTCTGTTAATACAATTAATTCTAATGGTACTGCTATGGTTACTCTTAGCACTACTCCCACAACAGAACCTAAAGACTATCTAGTTGCTATTTCTGCTACAGGGGGTGGGATTACTA
>JAHFUF010000053.1 GCA_023265235.1 Blastocatellia bacterium | reverse complement strand
ATGTTGTACAAACATTTTTAGATGGCTCTCCTTTTATGGAGCGTAAAATAACTGTAGGACAAGTTAAAATTCAAGAAGATGGTAGTGTTACTCCAGATGACACTATTAACTAAACGGTTTTAATAGGCTTAAAGAAATAGCAACGAATCTTCAATATGTTCGTTGCTATTTTTTATGGCTTAAATTTTAAGACCCCCCCTAGCTATTTTTAGTTAGGCTTTTTGTCGATATGGCTAGAAATGTGACTTGATAAATCCCACAACCCTAAAATTACTCCTACAGTTAAAGCCATTGGCCCAGCGTCTTTTAGCCGAAAATAATCGAATTTATAGTAATTCCACACTGCTAGTACAATAGTAGTAGTGCTTGCGGCGGTAATTAAAAACCTTAAAAATACTAAAACAAACAACTGGAAATTTTTAGGCTGCAAACTACGTTTTAATTTCATTGTACTAGAGACAATTCCAAATGAAATCCCAGCTATAACTCCACCAATTAGCCATTTTTGCAAACTATCTAGACCAGATGTGTATTTTAAGCGAACAAAAAAGTAATGAATGTCTAAAAGTGATGAAGCCATTAAACTAATTATTGTACCTAGTAGTAAGGTAGAGATAAATCTACCAAAAGATTTAAGAATGGTTTTAATATACATAATGGTTAGAGTTTATTTTAGTATGAAAATTTAATCGTTTAAGTTATAAGTATTTCAAGCCTAATCCACAGGCTTAAGTAAATTGAAATTCCTGAATAGTGGCGCGAACCTTTGGAGATTCATCTTTAGCTGGTTCAGGATCAGGTTGGTTTCTTAATTTTTCTACTTCAGCCCAATCTAATAAACGTCCTTCAGTTAAAAGGGCTTGAGAAGTTTTTGGCTCAACTGACCAAACTATGCAGTTCCCTTGAATAGTAAATTGGTCTTTAATTTCTTTTGATAACCTATCTGTTATTAAAACTTGTTGATAAAGATCTAGTTCTCGATTATGAGCGCGAGATATCTCAAGGAGATCTTGATTTGTCCAAAGGGCTATACGATTAGGTAAAATTGTAAAAAACTGACCATTAGCACGCTTCATTGCATACATTCTAGACATAGAAATTAATTGCTTTCCTATAACAAAAGGTTCTAAAAGTTTTTAAGTGATAATTTAGCTTTTTAATAATAATTATGCAAAGGCTAAAAACATGTCTTTGGTAACTAGAATTATAATAGTTAACTCTAAATATGCTTAGGCAAGAGAATGCATAGAAGTCTAGTCAAAACTATTTATTTTACGGTATAAATTAGCATTCTATCCTTCCTTAGCATCAATCTTCTACTAACAATAAGTTTAAGGAGCAAAATTTAGAATGTCTCAGCAGTTAATCCAGTTGAAGTCTAAACGGCACAAAGAAGTTGCTCCTATCAAACCGCCAGAAATAATTCCAAGTACATTTTGGATTTATCAACAAAAATTAAAAATAACTTTCTATACTGCAATTTATATTTGGCGTTCTAAACATTCTTTGGCCAGCACGCGCCGGTTTTTTATGGCTTTTATTGCACCACAAAGTTATCGAGACCGAATAAAAACACGCTTAGAAGGTAGTTGTAATAATTGTGGACATTGTTGTAGGGTAAATTTTAATTGTCCTTTCTTAAAAGAATTGCCTGATGGTAAAGGACAGTGCACCATTTATCTTACTAAACACGCTCCTAAGGTTTGTGTGGCTTTTCCTCTGGATCCTTGGGACTTAGAGGAAATTCAACGCGCTATTGCTCCAAATAAATGTTCTTTCTCTTTTGCTCCTGAACCACTAGGAAAAATTCTAGGCATTCGATTACCTATAAAAATACGGAAGTTATTAAAAATAGGTGCAGACGCTTAAACTATAGAGTTTTAGCACATCGAAAGCCTGCTAAAACCCATCTTTCTTGTGGGTAAAAATAATTACGATAAGTTGTACGAATATGGTTTTGTGGCGTAGCATATGATCCACCACGTAAAACTTTTTGGCTAACAAACCATTTGTCAGTATATTCATTAAAATAAGGCTTAAACCCTGGATAAGGAACATAATCAGAGGTAGTCCATTCCCAAAGATCTCCTATCATTTGGTGGCAGCCATAAAAGCTAGCTCCTGATAAAAAAGCTCCAATAGGTGTTACATCCCAACGATTATCTTCAAAAAGGTTTGCTTTTGTGCTATCTGGTAGGGTGTTTCCCCAGGGAAATAGCTGATTTTCTTTTTGATCAAAACAGGCTGCTTTTTCCCATTCTGCTTCCGAAGGTAGACGTTTTCCAACCCATTTAGCAAATGCTGAAGCTTCATGAAAACTAACATGTGATACAGGGTAATTTGCTTTACCTAACACCTTATGTAATCCATGGAAGTCTCGTATATACCAAGTATTGTCTATAAATTCCCAATAAAGAGGTGCTTGCCACTTTTCTTGATTTACTATGTTCCACCCTTCAGCATACCACCAAGAAGGATCTTGATAACCTCCTGCTAGGATAAATTCTAGAAACTCACCACTGCTAACCATTGCTCGGTCAATAGCAAAATCTTGTAAGTAGATTTGATGCCTAGGGCGTTCATTATCAAAAGCAAACCCACTAGTTTCTTTACAGCCAAGCCAAAACAACCCACCTTCAATTTCAGTCATACCTGTTACTTTTTGGTGCTCAACTAGGGGAGGGCGATTACCAGGGACTTGGTAAATATCACAAAGCAAATGTTTTATATCATAAACCAAAAGTTCTTGGTGTTGCATTTCATGCTCAAGTCCAAGTTGAATTAATTCCAAAATGTCATTACGCTTAGGGTGGTTTGCTAGCTGATCTAAAAACTTTAACATAAGCTCATCAATATGATTACGATAAACCACTGTCTCACGCACAGTTGGACGTGATTTAGTACCACGTCTAGCACGTTCAATGCGCATACCAAATTTGTCATAATAAGAATTGAAATAAAAAAGATAATCCTCAGAATAAACTTGATAGTTAGGTTGGTATTCTTTTAGCAGCATTTCAAAAAACCAAGAAGTATGTCCAATATGCCAACGAGGAGGACTCATAAATGGAGCAGTTTGAATAACATAGTCCTCTATTTCTAATGGCTTAACAATTTGCATTGTTTGACCACGAACAGATTTATAGGTTGTTTTTAGTGTTTCTGCTTTATTTAACATAAATTCTTCTCCAAACAAATTAGTGTGGAAAAATACTATGGTGATAAAAATTGACTAAGGAAGCACAAAATTAAAATTCTATACTAGTACAATTTTTGTTGCTGTTGAAGCCACAAAACAACGTTTTAGGTTTTATTAGGTTTTATTAGGTTTTACTTAAGTAGGGAGTGTTGCCAGTATAGCTACTAAAACAAGCTGTTTAGAAAAAGCCAATTAGGGTTAGACCAGGTAAATCGTAGGTTTTTATAAAGACAATTAACCAATAATAGAAGCGTGTGTTTCAACACTGGGTTTTTTGTGGACAGTACCGATCTCTTGGCGCAATTTATCTAAACATTTTTGACAGATAGTATGGGTTTTTCGAGAACTATTAGGGGCTGATTTGCCATTTAACACTTGATCGCACCAAGCACATACTATAATAAATACTTCTATGGGTTGAGTTGATTGCATAAATCCCTCTTTATTATTTATAAATCAGAAATTTTAAGATTGAGGGCTAGAGATTTGACTCGTTAAAAATTCATTAAAAATTCATTAAAAATTTGTTAACGTTTAACTATGTTATCAGTGTGATTTTTCTTGTCAATTAGTATTTGTCTTAGAATTTATTACTAGTAATATTATATATTTATATTAGTCTGAAAACCCTGGTAGAGACAGGGTTATTTTAGGAGTAATTGTTTAGCCATAGGTTGACTTTTTAGCAAAATTTTTATAAGTTTCGATCTGGTTTCTAAATCTAATTAAAGTTTCTATTTTGAGACAATGGTAAAACAAATTAAAACTTCTCATATATCTGAAGAAAATACTCTTAAGAGTAAATCTCAAGAGTTAAATATACCTGGTTATCCTAATTCAAGGCCAATCCCTACAGAAAAAGCTCCTAAAGGCATTCAAATATTAGAAATGGTTAGCAATGATTCTTGGCAAGAAGTACTATCTTTTTATCAAGAAACATTTTCTCAACGAGGTTGGCAGCTTTTTGCTTCTAATCAATTAGCTGATCGTGGTTCAGTAAGTTTTCACCCAAAAGAACAAGAAACTGTGACAGTGCTAGCTGCTTGTGAAAATTCTCTTACTCATATTCGGATCTATATTCAAGCTTAAGGATAAAAAATTTATGCGTATTACTAGAGTTTATACTCGTACAGGCGATAAAGGAACAACAGGCTTAGTTGATGGTAGCCGTGTTAGTAAAGCTGATATACGAGTTGATGCTTATGGAGATGTTGACGAATTAAACTCATTGCTAGGGCTAGTAAGGGTTAATTTAGCTGATCAAGAGCTTGATGGAGTACTCGCCATAATTCAAAATGACCTCTTTACCTTAGGTGCGGATTTGGCTAGTCCAATTTCAATCAATGTTCCAAGAGTTCAACAACTAGCTATTGACACATTAGAAAACTGGGCAGACCTTTATTTAGAAAATCTTCCTGCGTTAAAAGAATTTATTTTGCCTGGAGGTTGTGAGTCAGGAGCATTAATGCATATTGCTCGCACAGTATCTCGTAGGGCAGAACGTCGTGTAGTAGCACTAGGTGAAATACAAGAGATTAATCCTTTAATAATAGCTTATCTTAACCGTTTGTCTGATTTATTTTTTGTGCTGGCACGAGAAATAAATAGGCGTAAAGGAGTAGGGGAAAATTCTGCTAATTTTTCTGCTCGCTCGTCCTAGAAATAGTACCAAAACTAGGGCAAGTACGTAGGTACTAAATAAGAATTTTATCCAAAAGAAGCTAGTACGGAAAAATGCTCAAAATGTGTGCATAAAGAGCTTGTAATAGTTATCTAGTTTAGATACGATTGCGGCCTCGGCAGCAATTTTTATATCAAATTTTTCAAAAATCACATACATAGAAATCTTTAGGAGGATAGTTTATGGCGCAAGCTAAAATTGGTCTTATTGGCCTAGCAGTAATGGGTGAAAACTTAGCACTTAATATTGAACGCAATGGGTTTCCTATTGCTGTTTGGAATCGTGATCCAAAGAAAGTAAACACCCTACTAGAAACGCGGGCCAAGGGCAAAAATTTTGTTGGGTGTACATCGGTAGAAGATTTTGTTAAAGCTATTGAAAGACCTCGTAAGATTATTATGCTAGTAAAAGCTGGTGAAGCAGTAGATTGGACTGTAGCACAGCTTAAACCCTATCTAGAAAAGGGAGATATCCTCATTGATGGCGGTAACTCCTGGTATCAAGACACAGAAAGACGTACACGCGAACTAAATGCAGATGGGCTACATTTTATTGGTTCTGGAGTGTCTGGTGGTGAAGAGGGCGCGCTCTGGGGGCCATCCCTAATGCCTGGTGGCGACAAAGAAGCTTACGCAAGCCTAGAACCTATTTGGGAAGCAATTGCTGCTAAAGTTGATGATGGCTCATGTGTCACATATATTGGCCCTGAAGGTTCAGGACACTTTGTCAAAATGGTTCATAATGGTATTGAATATGGCGATATGCAACTAATTGCAGAAGCCTATGACATGATGCGCCGTTGTTTGGGTATGTCTGCTGGCGAAATTAGTGATGTGTTTGTTGAATGGAATAAAGGTTTACTTAGTTCGTTTTTAGTTGAAATTACTGGCGAAATACTTAAATATGTTGACCCAGAAACAAACAAACCACTAGTAGATTTTATTATGGATAAAGCAGGTCAAAAGGGTACAGGTCTTTGGACTTCAAAAGTAGCTCTTGACCTTGGTGTAGCAATCCCTACTATTGAATCAGCACTTGCTGCCCGTATGATGTCTGGACTTAAAACACAACGTATCGAAGCTTCTACAACTTTGGCTGGCCCACAAGATGCTCATTATGATGGAGATAAAGCAGCTTTTGTTGCTGCAATTCATGATGCTCTTTATGCTTCCAAGATCTGCTCTTATGCTCAAGGTATGGCATTAATTAAAACCGCTTCAGATAATAATCACTGGGAATTAAACCTAGGCGAAATTAGTCGTATTTGGAAAGGTGGTTGTATTATCCGTGCCCAATTCTTGGATAAGATTAAACAAGCCTATCATCGCCGTGCCGATTTACCTAACCTTCTACTAGACCCAGATTTCCGTGATGCAGTAAGTAGTTCTCAAGCAAATTGGCGTAAGGCTGTTACCACAGCAATGACTTTAGGTGTTCCTTGTTTAGCAATGGCATCTAGCTTGGCTTATTATGATAGTTATCGCTCTGCCAACCTACCACAAAACTTAACACAAGCTCAACGAGACTTCTTTGGTGCTCATACATATGAACGTGTTGACAAACCAGAAGCCGGATTTATGCACACTGAGTGGAGGAAAAAAGCCGAGTAACTTAGTCGCTTAGCTTTATAGTACTAATTTTTACCGCTAGTTTCATATCTGATTACTTAAGAAAGTAGACCTAAGCATGTCTTAAAAAGGCTTCTTTCCTAAAAAAATTCTAACAAAGGAGAGCGCTTTTTCCCAAAAGCCTAATTCTGGGATTGTGCGCCAAATTTCTTATGACACCTGAAATGGAAAATCCTCTAAGAGAAGAAATGCGTATGGAACGCAAAGCTCCTCCCTGTGCGGTGGTGATCTTTGGTGCTTCTGGCGACCTTAATAAACGCAAATTAACCCCAGCCCTCTATAGCTTATATCAACAACATTTACTTTCTAATGGGTTTGCTATGATAGGCTTTACTCGAACAAAAATGGATCATCAAGCTTTTCGCAACTTGATGACAGAAGCGACAAAAGAATTTGCTGAAGGTGGAATAGGTGATCCAGCCGTTTGGAATAGTTTCTCTGAAAAACTTTTTTATGTTGCTGGTGATCCAACTGATCCATCTGCCTATCAAGAACTAAAAGAATTACTTAGCAGCCTAGATCGAGAACAAGGTACAGCTTGCAACAGAGTATTTTATCTTTCTACCCCACCAGAACTTTATGCTCCAATTGTTAAACAACTAGGAGCAGCAGGAATAAGTAAAGCTTCTACTCCTGATAGTTGGGTGCGAATTATTATTGAAAAACCTTTTGGTTATGACCTCTCTACAGCAATTAAGTTAAATAGTGAAGTGGCATCGGTTTTTGATGAAGAACAGGTATATCGCATAGACCATTATTTAGGTAAAGAAACAGTACAAAATATTTTAGTTTTCCGTTTTGCTAATGGTATTTTTGAGCCTATTTGGAATCGTAATTTTATTGACCATGTTCAAATTACGGCTGCTGAAGCAGTAGGAGCAGGAGATAGAGTTGGTTACTATGAAGCCTCAGGTGCTTTACGAGATATGATTCAAAACCATTTAATGCAAGTTTTTTCCCTAGTAGCAATGGAGCCACCTGTTTCACTAGATGCTAATGCTATTCGTGATGAAAAACAAAAAGTAATGATGGCTGTCTATCCATTTACTCATGATGAAGTACCACGTTTTGCTGTTCGTGGACAATATGGGCCAGGAACTTCTAATGGTAAGCCTGTGCCAGGATTTAGAGAAGAAATCAAATCTTTTAATGCCAAATCCAAAGGACATCAATACAATGAAGAGTCCGACGCACCAACTTATGCAATGGTACGCTTGATGGTTAATAATTGGCGTTGGGCAGGTGTTCCTTTCTTTATTCGCTCTGGTAAACGTATGCCTAAGCGTGTTTCAGAAGTAGCAATCCAATTTAAGCGCGTACCACATCTTTTATTTAAGCAAACCAAAGCTGATCGTATTGAGCCAAACTCATTAGTAATTCGTGTTCAACCAGATGAAGGTATTACATTAAAATTTGGTGCTAAAATGCCTGGTCAAGCAATGCATATTCGTGAAGTAAATATGGATTTCCAATATGGTCAACAATTTGGCCATCATTCTCCAGAAGCTTATGAACGTCTTTTGCTAGATTGTATGTTAGGTGATCCAACCTTATTTGCTCGTTGGGATATGGTAGAAAAAGGCTGGGAATTACTTGGCCCAGTATTAGATACTTGGAGTGAAGAAAGGGCTACTTTCCCAAGTTATGACGCAGGTAGCTGGGGGCCAACTGAAGCAGACGAATTTATTGCTCATGGTGCTCCTCATCGTCGTTGGCGAAAACCATAACCAACAATCTATTGTTCTAGCTATCAATAGCTAGAAAGCTGAAGGTTGATATTGTTAAGGAGGTCTTGTTTTTTATGACAACAAGCGATACAGCAAACACAGAAACAATAGGCGAAATGATGAAGCCTTTTGACCTACGTACAATTGAAAAAGATATTAGAAATCTTTGGGACCAAAAAGAAGATGCTTCTGAAGAGAAAAAAGCTACAAGCACTCGTGCTTGTGTAAGTAATTTACTTGTTTATGAAGATGAAGAAGATGAAATGAGCAGTTTAGCTGAGTCCATTATTGATGTTACTCAACATCATCCTTGTCGTGTGATAGTAATGTCATCTAAAGCCAATGCTTTACAAGACAAGTTGGAAGCAGGGGTTTCGGCTGTTTGTAGCTACGTTCCAGGACGAGGCAAACAGATTTGTTCAGAGCAAATTATGGTTAAGGCTGAAGGTAAAGCAGTTGCGCGCCTTTCTGCTAGCGTAATGCCACTATTTGTTTCAGACCTACCCGTAAACCTTTGGTGGCGGGGTGTTCTAGTTGATGCACAACCCTTTAGTGGTTTGTTAGGGTGTTCAGATAGAGTAATTTTAGATTCTAGCTACTCTAACCGTCCTACTGCTTTTTTATCTGTTCTGGCTAGCCTAGCCAGAGAACGATTTAAGGAAGTCGCTTTTAGTGATATTAATTGGTCACGTTTGACACAATTGCGCTCACATTTAGCAGGTCTATTTGATGTTTCAGACTTATTGGTTTACTTAAAAGATCTAAGTAAAGTATCAATAGAATTTCCTTTTAGCGCGGCTGATCAGGATTTACCTGCACCTCAAGCAATGCTTTTAACAGGGTGGTTTATGAGTCGTCTTAACTGGGGGCTTACTGAAGATATTTTAAGGTCTAAAACAGGGGCTACAATCTTAAAATTCTTGCGTGGTGAGCATGAAATCACTGTGGAAATGACTCCATCAAACAAGCTTGAAAATCAAGACCTAAGGCTTACTCTTACTATGGCTGATAGTACAGGCTGGCAAGAAGCGCGTATTGTTGTAAACCGTAATTATGCACACAATGCTATTGAGACTAAGCTAGAAACCCCAACAATTTGTTGGCTTAAGAATGTTGCACGTTATGAAATGCCTACAGAATCAGAGTTGATTTTAAGTGAACTAGAAATTTTAGGACATGATGTTATTTATGAAAATGCTTTAGAATGTGCTGCACAAATCATAGAAAAAATGTAAGTTAACTAGCCACAACAGTTAATAGCTTAGTTTTTAAGCATTATGCTGTTGTGGCTAAAACTTTGTTTAGGAGAAAGAATAATGACAAGAGAAATTATTGTTTGCCATAGCCAAGAAGAAATTTTTACTAAATCAGCAGATATGTTTACTACTTTAGCTAGTGAGGCCATTGCCGCAAGAGGACAATTTACTGTGGCACTCTCTGGCGGCTCTACTCCTAAAGGGATGTACACTTTACTGGCAAGTGATAGCTATAAAGGCAAAGTTGATTGGAACAAAGTACAGCTTTTTTGGGGTGATGAACGCTCAGTTGCCCCAGATAATGATCAAAGCAATTACAGAATGGCTAATGAAGCAATGATTAGTAAGGTTTCTATTCCAGTAGAAAATGTTCATCGAATGCAAGCAGAGTTGGCAGATATAGAAACAGCAGCCAAAGATTATGAAAATATCCTAAAGCAAGTTTGCCACTCTGGAGATGGTGAACAACCCTGCTTTGACCTAATACTATTAGGAATGGGTGATGATGGTCATACAGCGTCACTATTTCCAGGCACAAAGGCTTTAAGAGAGAAAGAGCGAAGTGTAGTTGTAAATTGGGTAGAAAAATTTAACACCAATCGAATGACTTTTACTGCTCCAGCCATCAACCATGCCCGTAACATTGTTTTTATGGCAGCAGGAGCAAATAAACTTCAGCCATTAAAAGAAGTCCTAACTGGTGAAAGAAACCCTGAACTTTACCCTTCACAACTTGTTCAACCCACTAATGGTAAGCTGATTTGGTTAGTAGATGATGCTGCTACAGGTGGAGAGAAGTATTAATAAGATATTTGACACTCCCAAAGCTAAAGCAGTGGGATTCTTTTGGACGCTACGAAAGTAGTCAAGAGGAATCACTTCCACCTCTAAGAGAGGCTCAACCGCTTCCAAGCCATAAAAGCATCAACTACCCGCACTTATTGAGTGGATAGAAGGCCAGTGTCAGTGGCACTACTACATTCAATAAACTGAGGCTTACAGGCTGTAGATACTTGGCTTTATTCTTTACGCTGGATGTTTTACGAGTACAGCTTTTGTACTCAACTATGCCATCCACAATTCAAAGAGCCAAGAATTTGCCTTTCGGCATCGTCCCTAAGGACAAGTGGGCCACAATTCATCCCACGCCTAACTAAGAATCTTTTTTAATATGGTTGTTGTTGATTCTTGGACATCTTTACTCAAAATTTGCTTCTCTGAACGTCTTTACCTTAATAATTCTTCTTGACCTTTTTAGGTCAAGAGTGCCTTTTCCCTTTATTTTTTTCCCTTTATTTTTTTCCCTTTATTTTTTTCCCTTTTAACCTGATTGATTTTTTTCTTTCAGAAAGCGTAAGGTTGATGGATTTTTTTAATTTTGCTTTTTGCTCCTCTTTTTTTTTGGCTGTTGTTTATTTTGCCTTTTTTATTGTTCTATTTTCTTTGCTTTCTCATGGTTTTGGTGACCGGGAATTGCTGGCTTAAGTCCGTCTGTTTGGAGTTTTAACTTGGTTAGGGCTATACTTAAACCAAAGGGCTAGGTGGGCATATATAAAATTTTTAATGGAGTTATTTATGTCTAGTCAAAAAACTGGTTCACGCGAAGAAAAAAGAGCAAAGCTAAAAGTGATTAGCGACCAATTAGGAGAGTATACTCAAGAAGGTGAACTTTACGAAAAACTCGCTGATAATCGAGTATTTTGTTACTCTTGTGGTCATCGTTGTCGCATTGCTAATGGCTTGGCAGGCGTATGTAAAGTACGTTTTAACCAAGAAGGTAAGTTATATGTTCCTTGGGGATATGTTGCTGGGCTTCAATGTGATCCAATTGAGAAGAAGCCTTTTTTTCATGCTATGCCTGGGACAGATGCCTTAAGTTTTGGTATGCTAGGTTGCGACCTACACTGTGATTACTGTTTTTCTGGAGAAACAATTGTAATTACTGACAAAGGGGCTAAAACTTTTCAAGAGCTTTTCTCCACTACAGAAAAATTTTCTCAAGCACCAAATGTAGAAATAGCTTATCCTGAAACTCTAAAAGCTGTTTCCCAATCAGGTAAGCCACAAAAAATACAGGCTATTTTTAAACATCATTACAAAGGCGAATTAGTTAAAATAACACCCTATTATTTGCCTACACTATCTTGTACCCCTGATCATAGAGTTTACGCTACTAATAACCTTAATGAGTCTCCAAGCTTGATTAAAGCTGGAGAACTTACCCTTGAGCATTATTTAACCATACCTCGAAATTATGAGTTTTCTTCACAAGAAGTATTAAATGTTGGGGAAATATTAGGCAAACATCAAATTACATATCGAGTGTCCTGGGATTTATCTCTAGAAGAACGAGAAGCAATAATGGTTGCTACATTAAGCGGCGAAACGTCTCGCCAAATAGGTGCTAAATTAGGTAAAGATCCTTCTTACATTCGACATGTTCGCAGCAAAATAAATAGAGGAGTAGGCCAAGATATAAAAACAGCTAGTTTTACAATAGAAGATGAAAAAATTCGTTTCCCTAATGAACATAAGCCAGGCATACCTATAGTTTTACCAATAGATACAAATTTGGCTAAATTATTAGGGTATTACTGTGCAGAAGGTTGTATAACAACAAATAAAGATCGTCCTAATAGTTATGCAATAAACTTTAGTTTTTCACCAAAAGAAACAGAATTGGCTAATGAAGTTATTCAGCTTTTAGAAAAATGTTTTGGTGTAAAAGGGCAGTTAGTAAAGCGAACTACTACAATTGGTATTGTTGCTGGTAAGTCGTCGCTAGGATTATTATTTAAAGCATTAGTTGGTGAAAAAGCAGAGTTTAAGTCTGTTCCTAAGCCCATCTTAAATGCGCCTAAACCTATAGTTAAAGCTTTTCTTAATGCTTATGTTGAAGGAGATGGACATAAATATGCTAATGGTAAAGTTAGTGCTACTACTATCTCTAAAGAACTTGCTTATGGTGTTGCTTGGTTAGCCTTAAAATTAGGTTATTTACCATCTATCTATTATAAAGTTTTTGAGCAGCCCCACCATATGATTGAAGGGCGCATAGTAAATAGAGCACCACAATATACAGTAGTTTGGTATGAGGAAACCAAGGTTGTTAGAAAATTAATTGAAACAGAAAATTGTTATCTTATTCCACTAAAAGATATTAGCTTACAAGAATTTGAAGGTGATGTTTACAATATGGAAGTGGAAGAAGAACATAATTACTTAGCAGGTTTTTTCTTAGTATCAAATTGTCAAAATTGGATTACGTCGCAAGTCTTACGTGACCCTAATGCTGTAGCACCAGCTAGAGTAATTTCTCCTGAGCAAATGCTTGATATTGGAGAGAGAGAAAATGTTTCTACCATAACATCAACCTACAATGAACCTTTGATTACTAGTGAATGGGCAGTTTCTATTTTCAAACAAGCTAAAGCGCGAGGCTTTCTTACTTCTTATGTTTCTAATGGTAATGGTACACCAGAAGTACTAGATTATTTGCGCCCTTGGGTAGACCTCTACAAAGTAGACTTAAAAAGCTTTCGTGATAAGCACTATAGGGAATTAGGCGGACTACTTTCTAATGTGTTAGAGACTATTAAAGGTCTAAAAGCTAGAGGATTTTGGCTAGAAATAGTTACTTTGGTTATTCCTGAGTTTAATGACTCTCCTGAGGAACTTAAAGAAATGGCAGAGTTTTTAGTTTCTGTAGACCCTTTTATTCCTTGGCATTTAACAGCTTTTCACAGTGATTACAAAATGACAGATAGAGATAATACAAACGTTGCTACACTCTTAAAAGCCGCAGAAGTAGGTCGAAAAGTAGGATTAAAATATGTTTATATAGGCAACGCTCCAGGTCGAGTAGGTGGATGGGAAAACACATGGTGTTATAACTGTAATGAGCTACTAATTGAGCGTTATGCTTATCATATTAAACAAATTAGATTAAAAGCTGGTAGTTGCCCAAAATGCCAAACAGAAATCCCTGGGCGATGGTCTTCCCCGCGGTTTAAGCTAGATTACCAGGTGGATAATAATCATGGGTGGATACGTAGATTGTAGGGGCAGATTTGTCTGTCCTTCTTTAAAAAGAAAGGGAGCAAAATAGTTTATGGTGACAGTAACAGTAAGATCTTTAGATGGGTTAAAAAATCAAATCCAAGCAGGAGCACACACCCTAATTGCTGATGAGCCAGAAAATGCTGGTGGTGAGGACGAAGGGCCAGATCCTTATAGCCTGCTGCTTTCTGCTTTAGGGGCTTGTACCTCTATGACTTTGCATCTTTATGCTCGTCAAAAAGGATGGCCGCTAGAGGAAGTAGAAGTAACACTAATTCACAACAAACAATATGCTCAGGATTGTCAAGATTGTGAAAC
>JAHFUF010000565.1 GCA_023265235.1 Blastocatellia bacterium | reverse complement strand
GGCAAGTTTCATATTCCGGTTAACAGTGTTTAAGAATATAAAAATTTTTAGTTGCCAATTAAGTATGTAAACAACAGGCTTTAGACCAGAAGTAAGTTTTTTGGGCTTACCTCAAACTGTTAACTACTTTTAGCCATTTATGAAACTTCCCCAAATCTATATAAGAAAAAAATTTTAGGGCTACTATTTATGCATAAGGAAACAGATTTTGTTGTAATTGGTAGTGGTATAGCTGGACTTCGGGCTGCTATTGGGTTAAGTCAAAGCAAAGGACAAGTTGTTGTCTTAACTAAAGATCGTGTTAGTGAGTCAAATACTGAATATGCTCAAGGTGGTGTGGCCGTAGTGCTTAGTGATGACGATCAGGTAGATTTACACTTGACAGATACCCTTGAAGCGGGTGCAGGGCTGTGTGATGAATCTGCTGTGAGAGTGCTTGTTGAAGAAGGCCCCAAGTATATTACTGAATTAATTAATTGGGGAACTAGCTTTGATACTCAAGAAGGAAAATTGCTTTTTACTAAAGAGGCAGCACACTCTCGTCACCGTATTTTACACGCTCATGGAGACTCTACAGGGCGAGAAATAGTACGGGGTTTACTTGCACATGCCCGAACTATTCCACAAATAACCATTACCCCTCATGCAATCACTCTTGATTTAATTTTGGAAGCAAATCAAGTAGTAGGAGTTAAATATTTGGATATAGAAAGTAACGAGCTTTGTTATTTGTATGCTCGTAGCATAGTCTTAGCTACTGGGGGAGCAGGACAAATTTATGCTCATACTACTAACCCAGAAGTGGCTACTGGTGATGGAATGGGAATGGCTTACAGGGCTGGGGCAAGGATGTGTGATATGGAATTTATGCAATTTCACCCTACGGCCTTAAATGTAGTTGGCGCACCAAATTTTTTACTTTCTGAAGCTATGAGAGGTGAAGGAGGTTATTTAATTAATAGCGATGGCAAACGCTTTATGGATAAATATGATAAGCGAGAAGAACTTGCTCCTAGGGATATTGTTAGCCGTGCCATTGTCTCTGAAATTCGACATACCCATTCAAATCAAGTGTATTTAGATGTAACACACTTAAAATCAACGTACTTACGTGAACGATTCCCTAAAATTTTTCTTACCTGTCTTAAGTATAATTATGATATTACTAAAGATTTTATTCCAGTTAGTCCAGCAGCACATTACATTATGGGAGGAATACGTACAGATTCATTTGGGCGAACATCTTTGGCAGGGCTTTATGCTGCTGGGGAAGTAGCCTCAACAGGAGTACATGGGGCTAATCGACTAGCTAGTAACTCACTTTTAGAAGGGCTGGTTTTTGGCGCACGGGCTGCCGAAGCGGCTCTAGAAGATAATTTAGATAAAATAAAAATTAAACCAGAAGAAACTGTGGGCTTGACTAGTGATAGTTACCAGTTAGACAAAAATATTCGTTTACAAATCAGTGAAATAATGTGGCGTTACGTTGGTATTATTAGGAGTGCTAATAGACTAAAAACAGCTATTTCCCAGTTAGCAGAATTGGCAGAACAACCACTTAATCTTGTAAGTAGAAACTATGTTGAAGTAGCACAAATGATTGCACGTGCCGCACATTATCGTGAGGAAAGCCGGGGAGGGCATTATAGGGAAGATTACCCTGCGCGTAATGATGAAGAATGGCGTTGTCATACTATAGATCAACTAAGAAAGGATCTTTCAAAAGAGCTACTGAATTAGCTATAAATAGTTAGTGATAATCAGTGAAATTTTGCGGTTGGAATATGATAAAATCCAAGTAATTTTCATAAACCACTTAAGTCTATAATCTTCTGTATTTATTAACTAGTTGACCAACAAAGCTTATTACAGAAGGTACTTGCGGTAGCAAAAAGGGGAACTCCCATGTCAGTAGAGCAAATACTAAAAAGTGCTAAAGCCATTAACGCTGAACAAGTCCTTTTAGAAGCAGGAAAAACAGCATTAATTGTAATCAATGGCAATACTAAGGAGTTAACAAAAACGCAGCTTACGCCTTATGATATTTTCAAACTAATTGCCCCAATTATGCCAGAGGATAAAAAAGTTGCTTTAGTTGGACAGCCTACGACAGAATTTACCTACCGATTAGATGGGGTTGGGGAATATAATATTTTTGTATTAAAAGAATCTAATGGAATTAAAGTTGTTTTTAAGGATAAAGCTTTTAAGGCTAACCGTGCAGATTCAGGAGACTTAGCCTCTTCATTAGTTTCAACACAAGCATTTATAGGTAAACCCCCAATGGCACAGCCAGTGATGGCACAGCCAGTAATGGCACAACCAGTAATGGCGCAACCAGTGATGGCACAACCAGTACCTTCTCAACAGCTTTTAACACCACCAATGGGGCAACCTTTACCCTCTATCGGATTTACACCTACCTCAGATAATACGGCTCTTCTTGATGAGCAACAAAAAGCTTTAATACAAGGTCGCCCTCCTGATCCACGTCCACCTTTGGCTCCTTTACCAACGACACAACCTTTTGTTGCTACTCCAGTTACACCAACACTTATTAGTCCTTTGTCTGCGCCGTCTCAGCAAAATCCTGCTAGTGTATTTTCTACTACTGGGGTAGGAACTACCACTTTTGCTCGTACTATGAGTAGTTCACCTAGTGATCGCCAACGCTTTAGACAAGAAGTCGATAGACTATTAGAACGCACCTTAAAAATGCGTGGCTCAGACCTACATCTTGCTACAGGAGCACCTCCAATTGTAAGACGGTTTGGTTCATTAATTAGGGTAGAAGGCGAACAAATAGAAATAGAAAAAGCTAGGTTTTTAGTTAGAGAAATCCTTACGGATGAACAATATAAGCATTTTGAAAAAACCGGCGATCTAGATTTTAGCTATGAAGCAATGGGAATTGGACGATTTCGCGGTAATGTTTTGCGACAAAATCGAGGAATAGACTTAACCTTTCACGTTGTGGCTTCAGAAATTTTACCCCCTGAAGCCTTAGGACTTCCTCCTTTAGTACGAGACCTAGCTAATTTTCATCAAGGTTTAATCCTAATTACAGGGGCTGCTGGTCAAGGGAAATCTACTACTATTTCATCTCTAGTAGATGTAATTAATAGTCAGCGTGCTATGCATATTCTCACTGTAGAAGATCCAATAGAGTTTGTTCACCCAATAGATAAAAAAGCAATTGTAAATCAACGTGAAGTAGGCAGACACACAAAATCTTTTGCTAATGCCCTAAGAGCAGCATTACGTGAAGATCCTGATGTAATTGTAGTAGGAGAAATGCGAGACCTAGAAACAATTTCACTAGCAGTTACTGCATCTGAGACAGGTCATTTGGTAATGGGAACACTAATGACTTCTAGTGCTCATCAGACAGTTGATCGTATTTTAGAATCTTTTCCTCCTGCACAACAAAATCAAATTCGGGCAATGCTATCTGATTCATTGCGAGCAGTTATTTCACAACGTCTTTTGCCTAGGGCAGATGAAAGCGGTATGGCTTTAGCCACAGAAATTATGTTAGGCACAACAGCTATAGCTAATTTGATCAGAGAAAAGAAAACCTTCCAAATTCCTAGCGTAATACAAACTAGCCGTCATTTGGGGATGAAGCGAATGGATGATGCTTTGTTAGAACTAGTTCAATCTGGTAAAGTATTATCGCAAAAAGCCTTAGACTTTGCTTTTGATAAAAAAGGCTTTGAAGCGGCTATTAAAAGAGGATAGAAGTTATTATTTGGAGAAGAAAAAATGCCTCAAATAGATCATTTGTTTCGGGAAACTCTTAAGCAAGGTGCATCAGACCTACATATGGTAATAGGGCGACCTCCAATGCTAAGAGTTCGTGGAGAATTAGCTCCAACAGCCTTTCCAGTGCTAAGCGCTAAACATAGTAAGGAATTGATTTATGAAATTCTTGACCAAGAACAACGAGAGAAAATTGAAAACCATTTAGACCTAGATTTTGCTTATGAGCTACAAGGAGTTGCTAGGTTTCGTGCCAACATATTTTTTCAGCATCGTGGTATGGGAGCGGTTTTTCGATTAATTCCAGAAAAAGTACTTACTTTGGAACAACTAAATATGCCTCCTGTACTGAAAAAGCTGTCT
>JAHFUF010000564.1 GCA_023265235.1 Blastocatellia bacterium | reverse complement strand
TAAAACCTCCTTGTAGTAAACTCACTAGAGTAGTTGCAAACAAAATAGATAACATTACTGGAAAAGATAGTAGCAAAGTAGTCCAAACAGCTTCAGTAAGAAGCTTTTGGACTGCTAATGTCGTCAGTTCTTCACCTTTTGCTGCTTGTAATAATAAATTTTTTATCGATGTAGTAGCAGTATTAACCCAACTAACAGCAGTGAATTTTAATACCATTACTCCAACACAAAAGCTTAGAGCCGCAACTAGTTTTTGACTTCGTGGAACTTGACCTTTCCTACGTGCGTCTTGGCGTTTTTTTGGTGTTGCCTTTTCTGTGCGTTCACTTGACATAATTGTCTAGACTATTGAATTTCCAAAAAGTTGTTTAAGCACTATAGCAATTACTGATAAGGCTTGTCGTAAATGCTGTGGTATTAAGTAAAGCGATGTTCCTATCAGTAATAAGCCTACCATGATTTTGATAGGAAAGCTGATAAGCATTACTTGCAATTGTGGTGCTACACGGCCACTAATGGCAATAACAAATTCTACAACAAACAACACAACAACTGCTGGAGCAGCAAGTGCTACGCCCATTGTTAAAGCATCTGCTGATAATCTCATTAGTAAGTAAAAAACATTTGGAGATAAAGAAAACTGACCAGGAATAAAGCTACTAAAACTATTAACTGTAGCTGTTAAAATCCAATGATGCCCATCAATAGCCAATAACACTACAATGGCAAACATCTGTGCCAAAATACCTATAGCTGAAGACTGTGTGCGGTTAGTAGGGTTAATGATACTAGCTAAGGAAAATCCTAATTGGGTTGATAGTATTTGTGCTGTTGTATCTAGAGCACTTAGTACTAATTGCCCAATAAATCCAATTAAACAACCAATTACTACTTCTCCAATAATTATGACAGCTAAAGCTAAATAATCCTGTGGTGGTGTAGGGATTTTTTTTTCTACTAACAAGCTAATAATTAAAGCTAGACACATTGCTAAAACTATGCGAATTTGCCTAGGGACACTACTAACACTCCAGAAAGGTGCAAAGCTTACTAATCCTGCTACTCTAGCTAGCACGACAACATAAACTAGCACTAGTTTTACTGGAATGTTGACAAGTTCCATATCCATATTTGTTTTATCTAATAAATGGAGAAAAATCTCTAAAAAGCAGAGTAGTAAAGTTAACAAGAATTTTTATTATCCAAGGAAAAGATACTAGAAAGACAATAAAAATCACTACTAGGCGAGGGACAAAAGAAAAAGTCTGATCTTGTATAGAAGTAAGGTTTTGAATCAAGCTGATAATTACTCCTACTACTATTGCTACCACTAGCATTGGTGCTGTTATCCAAAGCAAAGTTTCTAAAGCTTGTTTTAGTAGAGCAAAAATCACTGCATCATACATAATTTAGTTCCTTTTTCTATTTTCTATTTTCTACATTAAACCTTTTACTAGTGAGCTAACAATTAAATGCCAGCCATCAACCATAATAAAAAGCAATAATTTTAATGGGGTAGAAACTACTACAGGAGGGAGTTGCATCATTCCCATTGCTAGTAGTACTGAGGAGACGGCCATATCAATAATTAAAAAAGGAATAAAAAGAACAAAGCCTATTTGGAAAGCCGTTTTTAACTCTGAGATTAAATAAGCTGATACTAAAGTAACCGAACTAACATCATCTTTTGTTTTAGGATGTGCATCACCAGAGAGTTTAATTAATAAAGCCAAATCTCTTTCACGAGTATGCTTAAACATAAAATCTCGTAAAGGTACTAGGGCTTTTTGTAATGCATCAATTTGAGAAATTTCTTTGTTTAAGAGTGGTTGTAGGGCTTCATTGTTAATGCGTTTTAATGATGGAGACATAACAAACAAGGTAAGAAACAATGCTAGGCCAATTAATACTTGATTATTAGGAGCTTCCTGTGTACCAATGGCTTGACGTAAAAAATGAAAAACTATAATTAGTCTGGTAAAACAAGTCATAGAAACCATAATAGCTGGAATTAAGCTAAGTAGGGTTAGTAGGACTGCTATTTGTAGAGGTAAAGAGTTTTCTTGTGTTGCGGAGTTTAATTTTATTGAAACCGTAGGTTCACTAGCAGCAAACATTATCATTGTAGCTAAATACATAAATTAACACTCCAAATAAAGCCTATTAGCAGGGCTGTTTAATTGTCTTAGATTGTCTTAAGCCGCAAAGCGGCGAAATAATTGTAGTCCTGGGCGTAAGCCCATGTGCGCCAGGTTAGACAACAAGATCTTTATAATGAGTAAAATAGTAAATTCTTAGCTACGAAGTAGCGAAATAATTGTAGCTTAGGGCGTAAGCCCTAGGTACGGGGTTAGTCCTAGTCAAAGCCGCGTAGCGGCGAAAGAATAGTTCTTTCTATACCAAGCGTTTACGCACTGGGCTACAATTATTTCGTCACTTCGTGACTTAAGAACTTAAGAACTGAACTAACTATTCTTATGTCTGCCACTTTTATATGGTGTTTAGTATTTTAGTAGTTTGTGTTGTTCAGCTAATTCTGTAGCATCTAATAAATCTTTAACTGAATAAGCGTTTTTTACCATTTCTTCAGCTATTTCATTCTCTTCAGATTTTTCTGATGCAAGTACCTTAATATTTTGTCCTGTTGCACCAACTAGTAAAGTTTTACTACCAAATTTAACCACTGATAAAGACTGTTTATCACCAATATTTGTAGTAGAAATCACAGTTAAAGGTGAACCATTAATGGCAGCATCTAGTTTTAGACTTGTGCTACGACGCAATAACCATGCTCCTGCTACTAGTAAACCCAGAATTAATAACAAAGCCCCTACAGTGCGTAGTAATAGCCCAAAGCCTGTTAGTTGTTCTGTGGGTAACTGGCTGTCTTCTTTCATAAAAGATAAATGCTCGTCCGTACTAGTGTTTGCTTGTGTAACAGTGTTTACTTGCGTACTAGTATTTGCTTGTGAAGAGTTGTTAGCATCACTATTTCCTGTTGCATTACTATCTGTTGCAGCTTTAGCTATACTAAAATTACTTTCTTGTTGTAAGGCAATTATCATAGGTTGAGCAAACAAACTCATCAAAAGTAACAAACAAATTATCTTTACTGGTAGTATAAGCACCATTATTTTGGTTTTGGAGCAATAATTTCAGTAACCCTTATACCAATAGTGTCTTCAAAATTAATTACTTCTCCACTAGCAATGCATTGATTACTAATCATTATATCAATGCCTGCACCAGCAGAGCGTTTTAACTGAACAAGGCTGTCTAGTTTTAAGTCTAAAATAGACTGTAAAGTCATTTTTGTACGCCCTAGTTCGGCTGTTATATCTAAAGGAAGATCTAGAAAACCTCGCCAAGCTTCAATCTCAGCACTATTAGCCGCTTGTAGATCTAATTTTTTATCATTACTGTTATTCATAACTATTTTTACTTTTGCACTATTAGTTCTGTAATATAAATAGTTTCTATTTCTGGTTCTTCTATAACTTTTTTAGCAGCCTTTAGTAATTCTTTACGTAGTGTTACTTTACCTTCTATAGACAAAACATCTGCTGAACTCTTAGTCATTAGCACTGCCAATAAAGCATTTCGTAACCGTGCGATAAAAAGTGGGTCAGGTTTTTCTTCAGGATTTACTTCTCCACCAAGTCCAACACTTACAGCTAAGCGCAAATAACGGTTTTCATCAGTATCAGCTAAGTTGAGAATAAATGGCTGAAGTTCCATAACGTGTTTAACATTTTTATCTTTTGGCAATAACAGTGCCACAGCTTTACTTTTTTTACTTTTTTCATCTGTGATTCCTGCTAAGTCTTCACTTTCATCTTCTTCATCTTCTTGGTCATGGCTTTTTTTGACAGACTTTGCTTTAGACTCTTTAGGCTCAGTGTTTTTTGATGAAGCTCCTTCATCATCAGCCTTTACCTTATTTATGTAGAAAAAGGCTCCTCCACCACCAGCAATTAACAACACAATAACTGCAATAAGAACCAAAACAAGTTTGTTGGCGGGTTTTTTGGCTGATTCTGGGTTACTATTATTGGCAGGTGTTTGTTCAGTAGTTTTAGCAGTTTCTGTGTTTTCTGACATAAATCCTCCTTGAATACATAATCAAAC
>JAHFUF010000563.1 GCA_023265235.1 Blastocatellia bacterium | reverse complement strand
AATAGTAATAAATCCAAAATAGTAAAAATGGGGATGTTACCCAAAATATTGCTGATTCTAAAATGATTGATGACCAAGAAATAGCTAAAGTAATAAGTATAGTAAAATAGCTGACGCTAAAAACTACTCTTAAGGCAAAAATCATAAGTAGCCCAAATGATAACTTGGATAAAGCCCAAAGTATTAAAGCTGTTTCAGGATTAATGGGTTGTACTGCCAGTCCAACAATAGAAAAAGGTAGGTGTGTTGCTGCCCAACTCATTAAAGTACAAGCTAGTAGTGGAGCATAGTCTCGCCTAAATACAACACCATAGCTGCCAAGTGGCTCAATAAATATCAAGATTAAAATAGTAATAGGTACATAAATTAATGCTAGCGATAAAACAGAAATAAAAGTTGTAGCTTGAGAAAAAGAGACAAACCACCATCCATATTTATCTGCTATAGGTAAAGGCTTTTTAATTACAGGTTTTTTAACCGCTGATAAATAAGAGTATGGATAGGGATCAGTTTCATAATCTTCTTCTGCTACCTCATCTGTTGGAGTAGGGCTAGGGTTACTTTCATCAATAGGTTTTGGTGGATTTGTTGCTAAAGGAGTTGATGAAGTTGTTATGTGATCAGGGCTAGACAATGACTTAACTTTACTTGATGGCAGACTACGTTTAGGCAACAGATTAGCAGGGTTTTCATATTCATTGTAAATAGGGTTGGTTATTGCAAACCAAAAAAACACTGAAACAAAAGCGACTGTAATAATACCCGCTAATAAGCTACCTTTGTCAATAATATTGCCAAAAGCCCCAATAGGGTTATAGTAGAGCTTAAAAAAAAACTTGACCTGATCTAACATCTTACTTTGCTAATCCCCTTTAACCTTAACGCTAATAGTAAAAATGCTGTCCATACATTAGCCGATAGTATAGCCTATTAATAGATTATTTGGGTAAAAAATTGTTTTAGAAATATTTATCAATATATTGGGCGGTCTGGTGGCTCACGTCTAAAATAACCCCACTGACCATGTAAGCGATCTGTACCAGTATTTTTTTCTAGTCCTTCGGCTGCTTGGCGCAATCCTTCTACAACTCCAGGAACTATATAATGAAGCCCTCCAGGAGAAAGAGGGATTTGAGCGCGATAATCATTTAATGTGCCTAGCTCTAGGCTAAATTGTGAAATCTGCTCATAAAGCCCTCGCATCCTTTCTAGGAAAGCTATAAGTCCACTAGTAGCAAAGTAAGAGTAAGGAGGTAGGCTACGTAGATGTTTACGTAGTCCTTCAGCAGAGTGATAAACATGTATTTTATTACGCAAAGCCTCAGCTAAGTTTCTTGCTGTTGAAACAACTGCTATTGGACGTAAATCAATAAACCCATTGTTGCAATAGAAATATTCTTTTACTAGCGTTACTTCTTTAGTACGTACACCACTCACTGTCTTAAGTTGAGCCAAAATAGCCTGTTCAATGCTATTACGATTAGTCATTAATATGTCTAGAGGTGCGATATAATGGCCAACTAAAATAAAAGTCTCATTTTTATCATTAAAAATAATTGGTGATCCTAGTGAAGTAATAGCGTGAACATATTTAATTACTTCATTCATTACTAAGGAAAAAGCGTCGTTTCTTTCTTGATAATTACGGCTAGAGAGATGTTTAATAGCTTTTAAGTCTTGAGGTGCTTGTGCTTTTACTAAAGTGAGCAAATCTTTACAAAGCGTTTCTAAGTCCCAAGTAACCAAATCTTCAAAGAATAATGGACGGGAATTGTTTTCAAAAAATTGCTGAGCATTAAAAGTAGCTAAAGAAACTTGGGTAGGAATAGAGTCAGCATCAAAAGTACGTAGGCGGTGTAATAGGATCATTAGTCCAAGTAGGTGTAATTCACATTGGTGTTTAGCCGAGCCTAAGTCTTGAAATGATTTAATATCTAAACCACGAATTTGAGTTTCAAAAAGCTGAGGTTGTTGCAAAAAGTCAAACACTAAACGAGCATTTTCTGTTTCTGTGTAATAGGAAGTATTGTTAACAAACCAAGGCACATCTTTGTCATCACCTACAATTGCTGCTTCGGCTAGAACAAGTCCTAATTCACTAGCTGAAGCTACACGCATTACCCTGTAAAGAGCATCGGTGTTAGAAGTAGAAAAACGACCATTTTCACCAGAACGAATTTGAATTCTAGGAATAAATTCTGAACCACGTTGGAAAGAAATGGTAGCGTCGTTTTCGCCACGATCGCGAATTGCAACAGGAGGGTAAATTTTAATTTTGCCACGTCTTAGATCTTCTTCAGGAATTAGTTGATGCTTGTTTGCACAAACTTCCCGCAAGTCTCTAAGTACACCGCTTTGGATTGGTACAGTTTGATTAGAAATAATTGCATCAATACCAATTGCTGCGGCAGTAACTAACATTTTAATACCTACTTCGGCATAAAGCATATGGAGTTGTTCAGCAAATAATTGTTTATAACGCAAGCGTTCATCTAAAGCACTATGAGCAAAGCCAAGTCGTATAACTCTTTCGCCATCAGAGCCTTCATCATACATTCCACCAACAGCCGTAGTATGTGCTGCAATTACTTCTTCTGCTAAAGAGTCACGAATAAACGCTAAATCGTCACGTACTCGGCAAAGATAAAGCTGTTTTAAGTCTGTAATTAGTTGTTGAGATTTAATTCCAAAAGCCCTACAGATTTCTTCTAGGTTGCTCAGGTGATAAGCCGCAACACTGGCTAGAGGAATACCAACAATTACAGCGCGAAATCGCATTTTTTCTTCTAGTTTTCTCTCTAACTTATAGTTTTGCAAAAATTCTGTAAAAGGTTGTTTTAGGTCTTGCTTAATTGATTTTGTAAGGAATTCAAACTTATCTTTTTCATTAGCTTCTAGTGTAAGGCTACCTGCTTGAAGAAAATTGCTAGCTGCCGTTTGTCTCTCAATCATACTTAAACGAGATAAATTAGCCAGTCCTGGTAGTTCAGGGTTAACACTTAAGCGATGCAGTTCTATCATAATACCTGAACAGGTACGATAACCTTTATTAATAATCTGTTTAGGCAAATAGTCTTTGCCATAGAACTTTTCATAATACTCAAATAAACGGCTACTAAAGGCGCGAATTTCTTCTTTGGTTAACCCTGTGACTAAAATTGTTGGAGTATCAGTTGGGTTAGGGTGGGTGTAATGCATCATTTCTTCTAAAATTTCCAACATTTTCATTATTGCTGTGCCACCTACTGCGCCTGTACCACCATAGACAACATAAACTTGGCGAAAGGCTTTTGGTAAACGGCTAGCTTCAAAAATACGTTGACCTAAACGACCTTTTTTGTAACGTGCTAGATATTTTTCTGACATAGCAACTCCAACAGGGGTTTATAAAAATTCTTTAGTAGATCTTTTATACTTCTTTATGCTTTTAGCTATCAAGGGAATATGGAAGTTTCTAGATTATGGAACTTTAATTTTCTGTAATGCTTCAGCAGTTCTTTCTGATTTTGGATCAAGCTCTAATGATTTTTGGTAATAGAAGATTGCTTGGGTTTTATCACGCTTTAGTTGATAAACCAGTCCAAGATTAAAATACCCCTCTGCTTGCAAAAAAGGATATGGGGATAAGACAATTACTCGCTGAAATTCTTTTTCTGCTTGGCTAAGGTTTCCTGTAAAGCCATAAAGTTTTCCTAATTGTAAGAGTACTTGTACTGAATTTGGACAAGTAAGTTTTGCTTGTTCGTAATAAGCAATTGCTTGGCTATTTAATCCGTTATTAGCACTAAGGCGGCCCAATTCCTTATTAGCTAAACAAGATTCTGGAAAGCCTTGTTTGGAAGCTGTCCAAAGCTGCCATTCATCAGACCAAACATAATTTTGTTTTATTGTAGTAGCCATTAATATAACAAAATAAACCCCAATAACCACTAGTAAAGACAAACGTAGCGGAACATCAACATCTGATTCTTTACCTACCTGTTTATTATTTGTTAAACGTATATTTAGCCATTGTGTAGCTTGTCCAAAAAGTATCCCAGCACCAATTAGTGAGAAATAAAGATAGCGGTCATGCATTAAATCTTCTGGCTTAAAAGCTCTAAGATCAAACACAGGCAATAAAGGCGC
>JAHFUF010000562.1 GCA_023265235.1 Blastocatellia bacterium | reverse complement strand
TACTGTCAGATGTCCTTATAGGGCATTAAGATCTTATTAATTGCTTTAGAACCAACAGTTTAATGTAGCAAATCCCATGTATATAAATCTATGACTTATTTAGCTATATTTATCACTATTTTATGTACAGTTCTTGGACAATTAATGTTCAAACATGCCACTAATTCACTAGGCGAAATGCCTGCTACTTTGCAAGAAGGCACAGTATTTTTAGTAAAAGCAATGCTAAACTTCTATATTATTGGTGGTTTTGTTTTAGCATTTGTTGCGTCACTATCTTGGATTTTTGCTGTCTCACGTTTAGAGCTAAGTTTTGCTTACCCTTTTACTAGCCTAAATTTTGTTCTTGTAATGATTTTTTCAGCAATTATTTTTCAAGAACAAATAAACCTAACTAGGGTATTAGGTATTTTAGCTATTTGCCTAGGAGTTTATTTAATTTCGAGGTCTAAATGAAAGTAGAATTTTACCGTCATAATATTGGCGAAGCAGAAAAAGAAAGGCTACTAACTGCCTTAGATTCAACTTTTCTCACCACTGGCGAAGTAACTTATGAGTTTGAAAGAAACCTAGCAAGTTATCTTGAAATTCCTGCAACTATTGGACTAATGAGTTGTACTGCCGCGCTACACTTAGCACTACTAGCACTAAACATTGGCCCAGGAGATGAAGTTATCACCACACCTCTTACTTTTATTGCTACAGCTAATACCATTTTACATGTAGGAGCAAAACCTGTTTTTGTTGATGTAGAAGCAACAACTGGCAATTTAGACGTAAGTCTTGTTGAATCAGCAATCACAGATAAAACTAAAGCCATTTTACCTGTACACCTTTATGGACATATGTGCGATATGCAAGCATTAAGAACGATTGCGGATAAACACAATTTGAAAATTATTGAAGATGCTGCTCATTGTTTAGAAGGAGTGCGCGACGGCTTTCGTCCTGGTCAATTAGGAGATGCTGTTTGTTTTAGCTTTTATGCCACTAAAAGCATTACTTGTGGTGAAGGCGGCGCGATCGGCGTTAGAGATGTGCAACTAATAGACATATTGCGTAAGCTTTCACTTCATGGAATGAGCCACTCTGCCGCAGATCGCTATCATGGCCGCTATCAGCATTGGGAGATGGAGTTAGCTGGATGGAAATACAACTTAAGCAATATCCAAGCTGCTCTTTTAATCCCACAACTTGCTCGTGTAGAAGAATATTTATCTAGACGAGAAGAGATCTGCAAACGCTATGAAAAAGCTTTTATGGATTTGCCTGGAGTAAGTTTTCCTAAAGTACTGCCTAACACTAAAAGCGGTAGGCATTTGTTTACTATTTGGGTTGACCCACAAGTGCGTGATGAAAAAATGTTTGAGCTACAAGCAGCAGGAATTAATGTAGCAGTCAATTATCGTGCTATTCACCTGTTAAAATTTTATAGAGAAGAATTTAACTTTCTGCCAGGAAGTTTTCCTGTGGCAGAAAAAATTGGCAATAGTACTATTACTTTGCCGCTTTATTCTAAACTCACAGATGAAGAAGTTAATTATGTAATAGAAACTGTGAGAAAAACTTTGCCCCAGAGGGGCAGCTAATAATAGCCCAGTCCTTTAGGGCTGGGGCTGGGTTTTAATAAGTAAGAAAATAAATGTTTTCACAAACTCCAATTGCAATTTCTGTTATCGTACCTGTTTTTAATGAAGAAGATAATTTACCAGAGCTACACCAGCGTTTAACAAAGACCTTAACCGATCTTGACAAACCTTATGAAATCTTTTTTATTGATGATGGTAGCTCAGATAATAGTCTAAAAAAGTTACAAGAAATCCAAAAACAAGACTTGCAAGTTACTGTAATAAAACTAGCACGTAACTTTGGTCAACACCCTGCTATTGTGGCTGGCCTACATCGTGTACGTGGCGAAGCAATCGTTTTAATTGATGCTGACCTGCAAAACCCGCCAGAAGAAATCATCCCACTTTATGAGAAATTCCTCCAAGGTATTGATGTTGTTTATGGCATTCGTGCAACCCGAGAAGATTTAGGCTGGCGAATGTTTGGTTCAAATTTTGTTATCTGGTTAACAGAAAAAATGTTAGGGGTCAAAGTGCCTTCTGATATGATTAGCGGGTTTCGTATTATTCACCACAAAGTAGCTCAAACCCTAAATAACATTAAAGAACAGCAATATGACACCTCTATTATGATGCTTTGGTTAGGTTTTTCTCATGCTGGAGTAGTAGTACGACATGACAACCGACTATCAGGGGAATCTAAATATAACTTATGGAAATTGTTATATTTAACACTAGATATGCTGATTGGATTTTCTGACTTCCCTTTGCGTGCTGCTAGTATTACTGGTTCGCTTTTAGCACTAGCAAGCATTATTTTAGGTGTTTATATGGCAGTACTACGCATCTTGGGCGGGGTTACTGTTGAAGGTTATACATCTTTATTTGTTGGTCTTACTTTTTTAGCTGGAATTCAGTTACTTTTTTTAGGAGTTATTGGAGAATATATTGCGCGAATTTATCGAGAATTAAAAGGCCGCCCATATTATGTAATTGGAGAAATTTATTCAAGTCAAGAAGGTTTAACTCAGGATTTTTATGCAACAACTAAAACAGAACGTCATAGAGTATTTTGAAAATTGCCTTGCTAAACATGGTGATTCTGCCCAAGGCGTTGATTATAACGGGCAAGAATCTCAATATAAGCGTTTTGAAATTCTTAGCCAAATTGCCCCATTAACAGGAAAAAGCGTCCTAGATGTAGCTTGTGGTGTTGGCCATTTTTACGATTTTTTACAAGAAAAAAACCTTAAACCTCAGCACTATAAAGGTATAGACATTACCCCTGGAATGATAGCTCATGCCAGCAACCGTCTTCCACAAACAGAGTTTGCCCTATTAGACATTTTAGCCGAGCCTCCACCAAACCAACCTCTTTTTGATTATGTAGTTTGTTGCGGGTTATTTCACCTACGTGCTAATAATTCTGACAAAGAATGGTCAGAGTTTTGTCAGACAATGATTGCTAGAATGTATCAATATTCTCGTCACGGCCTAGCATTTAACATGATGACAGACCAAGTAGACTTTCGTGTTGACCGTCTCTATTATGCTGACCCTACCAATTATTTTAACTTCTGCCGCCATAAACTAAGTCGTAGAGTTTTATTACGCCATGATTACCCACTTTATGAGTTTACAATCTATACTTATCGGACGTAATTTATGAAATATTTACGTCGAGATTTATTAATTGAAATATTACTAGTAACTTTAGTAATAGGAGGATTTTTTGTTTTAGCAGTACAAAAAATTGCTTTTTATCCTGTGCCTTGGAAAGATGAGCCATGGCTTATGCAACCGGCTTTTGAGGTATTAAAAACAGGGCAAATGTCTATGCCAATGTTTAGACACTTTGGCAATGAATTAGGAGAAAGAATTTTTACTGATCCTGTTTTTACCTATTTGTTAGCTGGTTGGTTTAAGTGTTTTGGTTTTGGAATGTTGCAAGCACGGCTTTTTAACTTAACTTTGAGCATAGGGGTTTTACTGCTAACTTATCTAATTGGGCGACTTTGGGGAGGGCGTGTTGCTGGAACAATCGCCATTACATTTCTAATTTGTGATAACAATTATTTTACTGGTAGTCGTTTTTTACGTAATGATTTTGCTTCAATATTTTTTGCTTTAGCGGCTGCCATTTCCTATCTAAAAGCAAAACATCTGTTATCACAAAATAACAAACTAGGGCGTGTTTGGCTAGTTGCCTCAGGGCTACTTGCTCCTATGTCTGCTCTATCTCACCTTAATGGTTTGTACATAATTGTTTTGCTGGCAATTTGGCTCTTTATTGACTATGGGTGGCGAATGCTAATCAAGCTAGAAGCATGGATAGTAGCAATTAGTATTAATATAATTACCTTGCCCTATGTGGCTTATTGTTGGATGAATAAAGAAGTTTATACTGCTCAGTGGAATACTTTTAGTAAAGGGCGAACTCAAGGAATGACTTCTTCTGGGCTTTGGATAAACATTATAGCTGAACCAAAACGCTACCTAGCATGGGACGATGGCGCGATGTTTATGACTACTAATTATGCTGTAATGTTTTTTAAAGCCTTTA
>JAHFUF010000561.1 GCA_023265235.1 Blastocatellia bacterium | reverse complement strand
GTTGTTAAGAAAACGCTTAGCTGTTCGTTTTCCTAGTGGTAAAGACTTACTCCCAGATCTAACTATTATTCGTAGTATTTTTAGCTTAGGGCTACCATCAGGTGTTCAAGGAATTGCTATGAATATTGGCGGAGTAATTTTACTACGCTTTATTGGTTTGCTGCAAAATAGTGCTCAAACCCAAGCAGCCTATAGTGTAGGGTATAGTCAGTTATTTTCATTTATTACTTGGACATCTGTAGGGTTAATGAATGCTTCATCTGTCCTGGCAGGACAAAACCTTGGTGCTAAAAAGTTTGATCGTGTTAAAAAAACTGTGGTTACAACAAGTAGACTAGGGCTTACTTTTGCAATTTTAATAGGGACACTATTTATTTTAATCCCGCAGAAATTACTAGGATTATTTGGAATTGTAGATCCACTTGTGATTAGTCTTGGTAAAGAATTACTAACCTATTTAAGTATTTCTGGGTTATGTATAACAATAGCTTTGACCTATTCAGGAGGTTTACAAGGTACAGGAGACACTCGCAGCCCTCTTTATATTTCGCTTATTTCACAAGTAGCCATTCCTATAAGTTTATGTTTAACTCTAAAAGCCTTACGACCTTTACAGCCTAGTGATATATGGCTAGCAGTTGTCTTAGGACATTTCTGTAGAGCAGTTTTAACAGTAGTAAAATTTAATCAAGCTAAATGGCTTGAACAAGCAAGGGTTTAAAATAATAGAGTTTATTATTCTGCCAGGTTTTCTATCACATCTAAAACGGCTTTAGGCTCAAGTTTTCCCTTAAAAAATATTACTGGCCCGGCAATGCCTTCTAAATGCTCGTTGGTAACATTAAGCCGTTCAGATACAGCTAGTAACAGGTTTTTCATTCCTGCTTTACGAGCTTTGTCAAATTTACGTCTTAAGTAATCAGGATGCCAAAAACCTACGATTTCTACATGTTTTACTCGCCCATCAGTATGACGTAGGGCAAAATCAGGGACAAAAACTGTTCCTTTTAAGTCTACAATTTCGACCTCACGTTCTAGTGCCCAAGGAGTTTCAGCCTTAATCCACCGTTCAACAAATGAACTTTCTAGTAAACTATCATAAACAGGAGGCTTAGCAGCGTTAGACTTTAATTGTGACTCAGATGTAAGTGTATAAATTACTTGCTTACCTTTTATTTCTAGCTCTGCTTCCATTGCCCAACGGGTTATTTGAAGCAGTGCAGGCAGAAATATAGCCATTTTTATTCCATAACGTCGGGTTTGATGAAATAGGCTAGCAGGCCCGTCTACATGGATTCGGTAGCCATCGTCTAAATTGCCTTCTACAGTGTACATTAACCCAAAGAGCTTTAACCGATGAAACAAGCGTCTATATTCTCCAGGTACATTTCGGTAAGCATGTACTACTAGCCATTTAGCATAGTAGAGTAACCCTTGGGCTTGAGCCAGGTTATACATATTGACTAGTTTTTCTGGGGTTAATTCTGGTACTGCTGTCAAAATATGATTTTCTGGTAGGTCACTGTAAAGCGCGTCAGGAATGGTTTCTATAGGGAGGTTGTGCTTAACAGCTAGTTCTGATAAAACACTTTCAATTTGTTTTGTGCCATGACCATATTGGTTAGCTAGTAAAAAAGCGTCTTGGCGCAAGATTTCAGGCTCTACAGGCGAAGAAAGATTAAAATCTGCTTTATCAGTTAGTAAATGTGCTAGTCCTCTGATTAACTGATAATCTGGAGAATCACCTTCTAATGCTTTTAATGCCTCGTCTAAATCGCCGCGAGTTTGACCTATATGGGCAGTAACGACTTGTAAAACTTTTTCTGCCCAATCGGCGCGTTCTCCCTTCAAATAAAAAGGATAAGCTTGACCTGATTTTGTGCTGTAACGGAGTAAATCTGAAGGTAGCACTTAGGTAGTCTCCTCAGTGTCACTAAATTCGCTAAATAAAGGCAATGTATCTGTTTCTTTAGTAGGTTTAGTAGTTTTAGGCGCTTGTTCTTCTGAGCTTGTTGACACATTGCCCCGCCTACGCTCAGCAGAACGTTCTTCTTGGGTGTTACGAGTCACTACTTCATATAAAATCGCCCGCTTTCCTTCAGCCTTACGTAAAATTCTACCCAATCTTTGCACAAACTCTCTGTTAACTGAACTACCAGAAAGAATTACCCCAATTGATGCATCAGGAACATCTACACCTTCGTTAAGAACTTTACTAGTAACTAAGGTCTGATAACTACCAGAGCGAAAAGATTCTAACGTTGATTGTCTTTCTTTGACGCGGGTTTGATGAGTAATGCAGGGAATTAGAAAGGTTTTTGATATTTCATAAGCTGTAGCATTATCTTCAGTAAAAATTACAATTTTTTCTTGGTGATGTTGGGCTAAGATTGCCTCTAAAGTTCTTAGCTTAGCTGGTGCGGCTTGTGCTAGGCGGCGTGCTTCACGATGTGCCCGCATTGCTTGACGACCCAAAGGGCTACGAGCAGAATGCATTACAAAATGTTGCCAGCCAACTAGGGTTCTTAAAGAGATATTATTTTGTTTTAAGAACTGATCCCGTAGTGCCAAAGCTTTTTCATAAGCTTCACGTTCTGCCCCTGAGAGTTCTACATAAAGCCTACGGATTTGGAAAGGTGCTAGTACATCACCTGCTAACTCTAATGCTTCACGGCGATAAACTAGCGGGCCAATTAGTGCAGGTAAATCATTATGTCGAGAGTCTAAACGCTCTGGTGTAGCAGTAAGCCCTAGGCGATAAGGAGCTAGAGAATATTCTGCAATAGCTCGGTAAAACTCTGTAGGCAAGTGATGAACTTCATCAAAAACCAATGTACCAAATTGATTACCAAATCTTTCCATATGTCTTGCGGCAGAATCGTAAGTAGCTACGCTTAAGTCCCTAACTTCATGATAGCCGCCGCCAATTAATCCTATTTCAATATCAGGAAAGTTAGCTTTTAATAGTGCGTACCATTGATGCATTAAATCTAGAGTCGGTACAACTACCAAAGCACTACGCGCTGCCCAAGCGATAGCTAAGACACCTACAAGGCTTTTTCCTGCTCCTGTTGGTAGTACAATTACTCCTCGACCTTTAGCTGCTTTCCAACTATGTAAGGCTTCTTGCTGGTGTGGATAGGCTGTTAGGGAGAGTGCTACTTCAAGTTTTGGACGACGATATTTAGGAGCATTATTAGTAGTAATCAAGTGTTTTATTTTGTTTAATATTTCAAAATAATGATGAGCAGAGGCGCGATAAGCGTCTACCCTAGCATCATAATAGAAATACGACTCTATAGCAGAAGGCAGTTTAGCAAAACCCTCTAATACTAATGTGCCTTGATCAAACCTAAGTAAAGTAGCCATTAAAAGAGAAACTTGTTAGCGTTGTTAACATTTGCGAGGTTGATTTTAGCTGTAAACCTAATCTTTTTCACGTAGGTTAGGAGATAATGCCGGGGTCGTGTTATAAAAAAGCTGATAGCCTTATGTAGGCTATTGGTTTCAAGTAGTTTAGGTTTCTTCATCAATTCTTTTGGAGCACAACCATAGAATGTTGTAGCTTTTGGATCAAATCTATACAATCTAAGACTAAATATACATAATACACATAAGAAGGGAAAAACGACTTTCAGAAGTTGGTATAAATAGTATGGCTACTAAAAAAGAAGATAAAAAAGAAGATAAAAAAGAAGATAAAAAAACTGAGAATCCTTTTGCTAAGCTAACTTGGGATGATTTAAATAACTGGGCTGGTAGTACTATTGCTGATAAAGGGCATAAGTATAAGCAAAGCGGATATGTAAAAGGTCTTGCGCTTACTTCCACTGACGCTCTTATTGCTTGGGTGCATGGTACAGAGCGTTATGCTACGACTGTAGAAATGCGTGATGGCGAGTTAGCCTCAGATTGTAGTTGTCCTTATTATGATACCTGTAAACATGCTGTTGCGGTTGTATTGGAATACTTGGATTGTTTGAAGACTAAAAAAACATTACCAAAAGTTAAGGAAGATGATAAACGCTTGCAGATGTTGGAAAGCAACGATGATGACGATGATGACGATGATGACGATGATGACGATGATGACGATGATGACGATGATGACGATGATGACGATGATGACGATGATGAC
>JAHFUF010000560.1 GCA_023265235.1 Blastocatellia bacterium | reverse complement strand
TCATATCCGCTTAAGCAAATTCCAGAGCTAATAACGGTTAAATCCTGTTTGGAAATTGCAGAAGTGTGACGTTGACCATCTCTAGTAAACCAATCGACTACCCAAAACCCGTCTTGATCGCGAAACTGATGTAACCTAGCATTACCACCTACTCTTAACGCTTCTTTAAGCCGGGTTTCATCACAATTTTGGAGTAGCTTGATTTTTTGCTCTCGTTCTTTTTTCTCTTTATCTTCAATCAAACTATAAGTTGTACGCATTTCAGGAGTAAGGTTTGCAAAATGTAGATCCTTTGCAGGTACTTTTTTACGCAAGGCTGTGCGTAGTTCTTCAGCAATAATAGGATCAGCACTACGATCAATATCTTCAAACCACCAAGCCCCACCATCATAACGCACTACTACTTGTTCCATTTCAGTAGTTTTTGTTGCTAGATGAATGGCTATAGGTTTTACTAGCCCTAGTCTTTGACGCATATCAGCTTCATTAACTGGATAGGCTAGCCAAGTTTGTGATTCTAGCTTGTAGGCTAAACGAAAACGAAAAGCCTTAAATAGTTTTAGATATTCGCTTACCATTGGAAGACTAGCTTCTTCAACTACTTTAGCCGTTTTTTCATTTATTGGTTGAAAAATAGCCCAACCAACAAAGTCTTTAGGTTGAGGGTCAAATTTGTAAACCAACCCAGACACTCTAGTTTGTATGTTGCACCCTAAAACACAAGGAGCAAGAAATTGTGTATTTAACAATTCTTGCTCCTGATGGCTCAGTTGCATTATTAACCGACTTATATTCTTCATCGCCTTGCCCAAGAGAAAAAAGTGTTTACTAGCGAAGTAAGCAAAAATACTGGCTCAAGATGATCTACTGTTGGTTCTGGTTTTCTAATTATTTCTTGCTTTTTTTCTAAAAAGCCACGTCTACCTAAACGTGTTAGTGCTGCAACACATTGCAATCTAGAACAAGCAAGTCTATCAGATAAATCTTGAGTGTTTATTTCAGGTTGTTTTGTTACTACGTCTAATACTAGCCCATCAAACAAAATATTTTGGAATTCACTGTCTAATACTGTATTAATTTGTTTTAACACATCATCAGCATTTTTAGATTGGTTACACTGACCACCAGTTCCATTAGCCACTTCTGCAAAAGCACTTACAGTAAATTTACAGTTAGCCATAGAAATAGCATAAAGTGTAATACGCTGCTCTTCAGCTAATGCAGAAACGGATTTACCTGTTAATCCACAAGGACAACCATCTGGCCAATGGTCACCAGTGTTTTTTACTGTCACAAATGTGTTGTCTTCTTTTCTTTCTAAAAGTTCAAAACCATGTGGAGGAGCGTCACCTACTAAAATGACAAAGCGACAACTATATTTGCGCCAAAACATTTCTTTACAAGCAGCCTGCAAACCATCATAAACAGCTTCTGGAGCGTCACCACCACCACTTGCTGCAAGTCCATTAATTGCACCTTCCATCTTTTTTAAGTCAGAAGTAAGCTGATAAACTTTTTTTACAAAAGAAGTCTCTTGTGGAGGATGGTCTCGATATTCTACTAACCCAACTTGCCAGTCTAGCCCAGCTATTGCTCCTAAAGTGCTAATCATTTTTAGCAAATGCTGTTTTGCGGCATTAATAAAACTAGACATACTTCCTGTAGTATCAATTACAAAACAAATATCTACCTGATTAAGTTCTTTTCTCATAACTTTCTCCCAGATAACTACTGGGAGTCTCAGCGCATCTTGGCGACAGGTTGGTTGGCTATGGTGGCAGAGTCTAGCAAGATGAATTGATACTCCCAGAATCTTATGCTATTTGTGCTACTGCTACTTCCTGAACTTTTTGTTGCTTGGGTCTGATAGGTAGTGGTGTATCTATAACCTCCATTAACAACTCAAGTCGAGAAGGACGTGCAAGCATTGGCACAATATTTGGTAAAGAGTAGTAGTCGCCCTTAAAACTTAGCGTCTCATAAGCAATTCTATTACGCTGCATTTCACGCTCTAAGTAATCACTATCACTAGCAACCTTTACGACAATTACATTAGGCAAAGCCTTTAGATCGTCACTATAATGCTTGTAAGCATCAGTAAAATAAGGCGTAGCGTTTTCACCTTCGTCAGTAACAATGATGAATTGTTCTACTACCTGCTTTCTTAGCCTCATAATTTCTACTGGTGCGCCAATACTTGTACTACCAGCAGCAATAATGTGTTGGAAAGCTCTATCCCAATCACTTAGCTGTTTACCCTCAGCCTTAATTTGGCAAGCCATAGAGTCAAAAGCATAAACAAACAAGTCTGAATCGGTTATACCAGAAACTAGTGCTGCAATTTGTTTACCAACCTCAAGAGCTAGTGACATACTACCGCTCTTATCAACCAGCAAAGCGGTTGGCTTGGCGATCTTGCCGCGCTTTGCAACCTGTTGGTTAGTAATTTCCTCTAGCTTTGCTGTAGTTTCTTGATCAAGGTTGGCTACTTCAGCAGCTTTTACAGCCTTAAAAGCAGATACCCTAGTAGATTTAGTAGCTTCCTCTAACTTTTGATCAATCAATGCTTTTACATTTCTATGCTCGAATGCACCACGAGCTTTTAAAGAGTTCAGGTTGTTGATTACCTCTTGAGGTGTCATTGCATTTACTAAAGCCACAAATACCGCAGGAGTAATTCTCTTAATTGCACCTACCGCTATTGTGTAGGGGATTTTATGCTCAACAATTAATAAAGCTTGCTCTTTATGGCTAGTTGCTTTAGCTAACCTCTTTACCATAAAAGCTAGGCTATCCTGTGGTGGTTCACCCTTAAATAGAATTGCATCAGCACGCTCACCAGGCTTGATATGTAAACCAGCATAGAGGTGTTTCATTGCTTTACGTCCTCTCATTGCTGCTCTGTCAAAAAACAAAGTGTTTTTCTCACGCTCACGCAAATAATCACGTACAGCAGTTCTAGTAGAACGTGGTAGCTTACCAGTTTGCTTTTTCATAAAATCTACAATCCTAGAAACCTCATAAGGAGGAAAGGTTTGTAGCATTACAAACCCTGCATCACGATGAATAGGCAAGTTACTAGCTAACAGATTGCCAACAAAAACTTCCTTATGGTCGCGCACATCACCATTAGCTTGATACCAAACAGCCAAATGGCCATAGAAAATTGGGTCAAGCTCCATTAAGTCTTTATGTAATTCTGCTACTTTATTTAGCTCACGATGTGGAGTAGTTAGCAAACTGTTTAATATTTCTAGTCTTAAATCGCGTTCAAAAACACGCATTGGAACACCTCCTAAAGAGATTTTTCTATGAGTTTTTATTGCCTTGTGTAAGTCAAAAAAACTATAAGTATACATGGGATTTGCACCCACTACTCTTAGCGTTCAAAGCTAATGCTCTACTAAATGAGCTAGTATGTAAGTTTTTCTAGTTAGGACACAAGGCAATAAACTTGTTATAAATCAGTAAAATACGGCCAAACACAATGTCGTGTAAGTTTCAAAAGCCTGCTTAATCATTTACTTACCCGCCATAAGTGGTGTAAGGGCGGGTATTAGGATTTGAACCTAAACTGGTTTTTTAGACCAGTTTAACCAAGATGTTTGTAAGCTTTTAGTGTTGGGTCACGCAGTATGCTTGCCCGTATTTTGCTGATTAATAAAGAGATGAGAGAGTTTCTGCTCCGCGCAAGTTGAAAAAGCTCGTTTTCACTGATGCTCTACCATTGAGCTACGGCCCCGCAAAGTTGAAAGGAGCCGACAGGGATCGAACCTGCAACCTTCTGATTAAAAGTCAGACGTGTATGTAAGCTTTGCCGATTAGGGCGCGGAGCAAACTTAAATTTTTGCTAATTTGTTTCTGCTCTAAACAAGTCAAAGAAGTTATTTTGTTCTCATTTTTTATTATGAGAACTCGTTGTTCAGACGAGTTTGTGTGTAAACTCCTTAAATTAGGGCATAGAGCAGAATCAATATCTTTTATAAATTTCAATCTTTAACCATAAACCGCTTCTGGTCGCACAATTAGATCCCCATTTGCTGTGCGATCTACTACATATTGATTAAAGCGATTTGGTGCTACATCAAAGTGTTGGGCTAATAGTTGCTTAACTTCTTTGTCACTCATATTAGCACCTAA
>JAHFUF010000559.1 GCA_023265235.1 Blastocatellia bacterium | reverse complement strand
GCAAGCTATTTCTCACCCAAGTCTCGTGGTCATTGCGCAAATGGCGTATATAAGAAACCGGGTTAGTATTTTTCTGTCCATCTAAGCGGTAATGACAGTTTTTGCAAAGTATAATTAAGTTTTCATAAGCATCCCGTTCTTGCTCGGTTAAATTAGGATTAGCGCGGGGTCCCTCATCACTAGCGGCTTCAATATGAGAAATGTCTCCAATAACTACAATGGGATCATAGTCTGTTGCATCAACAATTACTTCAATTCTACAAGTTGGAACAGCGCAACGCCCGGCGGCTCTTCCCCACAAAATTTTTAAGGTTCTCTGAGTATAAGACCGTGATGAATGAGTAGACATTTGGTCTTCTCCAATAAATTAATATTTTGTTTAATTACTTTCTGCTGCCTGTCTTAAAGCAAGAAAAGCCTCTTTTAATGGTTGACTCGCTGCGCTATCAGGTTCAATCAATAAAAAATCCTGATAAGTATTTAGATAACTAATTCTAATCCTATGAAACAGATGGAGAAAATGTCGTAAAAAACTTATACAATCTAATACAACCATTTCTATACCACTTGTCTTTTCATACACACTCTTTGCATATTCTTGAACTTCTATAGCTATAACGTCTGTTGTAATAAAAATATAATTGTCTATTCTACACTGGCTCGAAGCAATTTTTTGTAGAGCACGGTCTATATCATCCTTTGTTACACGCTTAGTTTTCATTTCATAGCTGGTTATTACGTTGTCATCATTAATAAAAGTGATTTCAACGTCTCCTAGTGCGCCTGTCTGTTCATCAGCGGCATTATGAGAAGCTAGCGGCAAAACACGTTCTTTCAGGTATTGAGAAGCGGCTTGATAAGCTGCGGCAACAACCAAAACCGGCAAGCGGCTTGATTTTGGACAAGCAAGATGTTGCTCAATCAGTTTTACTATTGATTCGGTTGATAGTGGTATTGTTCCTTCAGATGCCTTTAAGCCTGCTAGTAAAGTTGACATTCTTTGAGATGTTTCGTCTCGGACAATTAATAAACAACGTATGGTTTCTGTAAGTAAGCCTGAAGCCGAAATTTTACCTGTAAAAACATCATCAAATAACCTAAGCACATTTTGGTATAACTGTGGAGGTCTCCCAACTAAATTCAAATCCAAGGTAAGCACAACATTCCGATTTCTAAGAGCAGGTGTTAAAAAAGCCGTTGTAGGATTACACAGAAGTTTATGTTTATTGACAAACTGGTTTACATATTGCTCATCATAGGTTCTTCCTGAATATGAATCCCCATGCCCTATTTCTGTATAAGGTTTTCGGATGTCTACTTTTGGATTGTGTACTTTCGCAAGCGAACAAGCCAAAAGCAACCTTGCTCCCGCTTTATTCTGAATATTTCTGCATACCAAATCAATTGTTTCTGCTATTTCTGGATTCTCAATAATACTTTTATCCTTGCTGGATACAGCTTTTTCTATTGCAAAAGCAAGGATTTCTGTAGGGGATGGCATTCAAGGTTTTCCTTTAATTTATAATTTACCCAAAGAACTTCAGTTCTAGGAGCTTTAACAGAGTGACAATTCTTCATAGGTGCTTCTATATACTGCCAATCACTATATAACTCTTTCATCAAATTGCAATGGTAGCTGGACAAGGCAACTTTACCTTTAACATTATGTAACACTTCAGCAAGTTTTCGGTGTTGGTCATCTGTCATTTCATAGGCATAAGCGTTGCTGTCTCCCCGTGAGCCGTGAGGGTATGGGGGATCACAATAAAACAAAGTTTCTTTGCTATCATAACGCTGTATAACTTCAATAGCTGGTGCATTTTCTACTTGTACCCGCAAAAGCCTTTGCGCAATTTCTGAAAGCCCTTCCACGCTCCCTAGCCATCTTGAAACTGCTCCAGCCATACCTGCCCGACTAGTTAAAAGACAGTGTGCCCAACGTCCAGAGCTCGCTTTTTGGGCTAATCCTGTTCTTACTTGGCGGGCTCTGACAAAAAACCGTCTTGCTCTTTCCAAATCAGACAAATTCTTATCTCCTTGAGAGGTAATAGCAATTTCAAATTCTTCTCTTGAAAAAGGAGTAAGCCCGATACTTTCTATAAGTGCTTGTTTATGATCCCTCAAAACACGGAAAAAATTGACTAACTCTCCATCAACATCATTGTACGTTTCAACAGGCGAAGGATCTCTATTAAGTAATACTGCCCCTGAACCGCCAAAAGGTTCACAGTAATGTTGTGCTGATGGTAAAAGATCAAGTAACCAATCAAGATGACTGTACTTTCCCCCATACCAACCAAAAGCAATGACTTTACTCATTCTTCTTTCTGCCTCTAATATAGTTGTTAATATAAAATGAAAAATTGGTAGTGCATAAGCTGAGAGTTTGAAAATATATACTAGAACAAGTTAAAAACCAATAAGTTACATCAATTTTTATTTGTTTTGGAGCATTACATTTTTAGCACTATCAAAAAATAGATACTAATTTACTCGACTGTTGTGTTTTGGATTAGGAGTAGTGATTATGAGCACTTTTGAATTACAAACTTATGCTCTGCATACGTAATAATTCTAGCATTTACCACTATAGCTTGTATGAAATTACCAAAAAGACCATTTTATACGATATGCTGTAGTACCACTTTCTTCAAAACACAACAGTCGAGTAATTTAGAATGAGGAGCAAAGCACAAATCATCCAAAAGTTAACTAAATAAGTAAAATGAGAGAGTAATTAGTTTTAAGGCCAAGAGCTAGATGAGGTTTTGGTTCTTCTTGGTGTCAAATGCAGCCCAAACACCATCCTTGCCGTGCCATTGTCCTTGAGTTGCTGCTTTTGAATATTCAGTAGAACGTGCTTCAAAGAAATTAGCATGTTCAACTCCATTTAAGATTTCTAATAACCAAGGTAAAGGATGAGATTGGACTTGTTTATACTCATTATTTTGTTCAACAAAATACCCATAAATAGGCTGGATTTTTAATTGAGTAAGCCTCCAATCACAAATATAACGCAGGTAATTTTTTATATCTTGTGAAGTCATTCCTGCTACATCACCTAAAGCAAAAGCAAGATCAACAAATTGTTCCTCTAAATTCACCATTGTTTTAGCTACATCTATTATGTCATCAGCAACCGCTTTATTTACTACTCCTGTTTGGTTTTTCCATTCGTGATAGAGTTTTATTATTCCTTCACAATGCAAGCTTTCATCACGTACTGACCAGGAAATAACTTGCCCCATTCCTTTCATTTTGTTATTACGAGGGAAGTTAAGTAGCATTGCAAAACTACCAAATAAAGCCATTCCTTCTGTAAATGCACCAAACATTGCTAATGTACGTGCTACATCTGCACAAGTACCGATTCCAAATGTGTGCATATAATCAACTTTAGCTTTAAGTGCTGAATATTCACGAAAAACACTAAATTCTGTTTTAGGCATTCCTAATGTCTTTAGTAGCATTGCATAAGCGTCAATATGAACTGTCTCCATATTGCTAAAGGCTGCTAACATCATTTGAATTTCTAAGGGTTGAAAAATTCGTACATAGTGCTTTAGATAATTGTCGCTAACTTCAACATCTGATTGAGTAAAAAAGCGAAAGATTTGTGTTAACAAACCACGTTCTGCTTCATTAATTGTTTCAGATTGCCAATCTTTTAAGTCTTCACCTAGTGGGACTTCTTCGCCCATCCAGTGAATTTGTTGTTGTCGTTTCCAACATTCATATGCCCAAGGATAGCGATCTACATCATAGCTGCCAGTTGATTCTAGTAGGTCTATTTGCTTTTTACCTATTAGTTCTAAGGGGTTAATATGTGATAAATCCACATTTGTTTCGCTAACAGTCATTATAACTTCCTTTGTAGTGTTTCTATTGGCAAGCTAAACATTCTTCATAAGTGTTATATTTTGGGATACTATCATTGGTAGTATTACCTTCAGCCGTAGCAAAAGATGCTCGTTGAATAGATTTTGAGCGACAATAATAAAGGCTTTTAACGCCACGTTCCCAAGCCATCCAATGCAACATCAATAAATCCCATTTGTGTACATTAGAAGGCAAAAATAGGTTAAGAGACTGTCCTTGACAAATATAAGGTGTGCGATCACCTGCTAGTTCAATTATCCAGCGTTGATC
>JAHFUF010000052.1 GCA_023265235.1 Blastocatellia bacterium | reverse complement strand
TCCCTAAGTTTTTTACTAGTTCTTAGTTCTGCCTTAGCAAACTTGTACTGTTTACAAGGAGGTGGACATAATACACATCTTCCAAAAGACTCTAAAAAATCCACTTGTGAGCCTGGCAAGTGGGGTGGAACACTAAAGCTTGGAATTGCTGGCACACCTTTAACATTTAACCCCTTTGTTCCTTCTACACCAGAAACTTACGAAGTAACATCTAAGCTTTTTGGGACGCTAGTTGACTATGATAATGTCAATCAAAAAGCTGGTAATGATGGAATGGCACGTTCTATTGATAAAGGAGATAACAATAGCTATATCATCTACTTACGAGAAGGATTAGCTTTTTCTAATGGTGTTCCTATTACAGCAGAAGATGTAATCTTTTCTATTAAAGCTATTTGTGATGATCGTCTTGGTTCAATCCTTGGTGATTTGATAAAACTAGATGGTAAATCTCCAGAACTTGTTAAGATAAACCCTCTAACAGTAAAAATCACTTTTCCAGACTACTATGAGCCAATTAGAGAATTACTCTCTAGAATACCTATAGTTTCTAAAAAAGCAATGGAAGATTATTTCCTAAAATCAGATCCTAAAAATGCTTATGGGTTGGAAACATCACCAGAACAAATAGTTTCTTCTGGGCCTTTTATATTAAAGAGTTATTCAGAAAAAGAAATTGCTTTAGTATATAATCCCTACTATTGGAAAACAGACAACGTAGGTACAGCCCTACCCTACCTAGATGGTATCACCTACTCATTAAAGGTTTCTCGTCAAGAGCAACAAAATAACCTTCTTACCAGAGGCGACTATCATGTAGCACAGCTAATTCAGGCTCAAAAGCAGTCCTTTGAAGGTAATGATCGTTTTGTGGTTAAAGATGTTGGCCCATCGCTATCTGTTTGGCAATTAGTACTTAATTGGCGTACTGATCAAAATAATAATGACCGAACTAAAGCTACTTGGTTTCGCACTCCAAACTTTCGTCGTGCAGTATCTTCACTAATAGAGCGAGATAAAATATCATCAGAGGTTTTTAACACTATGGCTCGCCCTGCTTACAGCATAGTGACACCAGAAAATAAGCTTTGGTTTAACCCTGATACAAAAAAGTATAGTTATAATGCGGAAAGCGCGAAAACCCTTTTAAGTACTGCTAAATTTGCTACTGCGGCAAATGGTAACTTAAGAGATAATGGCGGACAAACAATCCGTTTTAACCTCTTACACCTAAATGAATACGTACCTCAACAACTAGCTAATCGCCTAGTAGAAGATATGAAAAAAGTAGGGATTCAAGTAGAACCAGATCAAGTAGAATATAAAAAGTTTTGGGGATTGGTAAATAACGGACTATTTGAAACAGCATTAGTTGAATCTACCCCGCTACTACCAGATCCAGCTTTTATGCAACCTTACCTAAGCAAAGCAGGAAAATACCTTTATTTTAATGACCCAAGTGAGGTAAGCTTTACAAACATAGCTGCGGCTGGAAGTGAAGAATGGCTTATTAAAGCGTCCAAAAGCTTAAATGAAGCACTAAAGAAGCAATCTTTGAAGGAACGCCAAGATATTTATAATAAAGTTCAGTCTGATTGGGCAGACAACTTCCCTATTATTTATTTAGTTAATGAAAACATACTAGCAGCAGCACAAAAGAATTTAGGCAATTTTAAACCTGCACCAGTAATACCAAATCTAACTTGGAATGCAGAAGAATTTTACTTCAAACAATAAAACTAGCTTAATGTTAAACACTTAAACTAGTTTTGACACCTAACCCAAGGATTCATCCTTAGGCTTTGGCGAGGTGGGGGCAATGTCTAAAGAATGCCAGCAATGCCATCGCTCTTTTTTAGATAAGGTTGCTAATTGCCCTTATGATGGGTCTTTACTTATAGATAGCCTTGAGCCTAGCACGGATCCTTTTCTTGATTTAATTTTAGATAACAAATATCAAATAAAATCTAAGCTAGGTGAAGGGAGTATTTGTAATATTTATCGTGCTAGCCTTTTAGAAACAGGGCATCTTTGTGCCATAAAAACCTTACGTCCTAATGTACTAAAAGACGAAGCAGCAGTTAATCGCTTTAAGTATGAAGTACGTGCTGCTCATCGCGTCCAACATAGAAATGTAGTGGAACTCCTAGATGCTAACATTCTTGGTACTGGCCCAATGTATATGGTAATGGAGCTTTTAGAAGGGGTTACTCTTAAACAAGAACTACAGAAAACAGGCCCACTTAACCTAGAAAGACTACAAAATATTGTTAAACAGATATGTGAGGGTCTTGATGCGGCACATAACAAAGGTATTATTCATCGCGATCTTAAGCCAGATAACATAATGCTGATAAAACGCAATAACATTCCAGATTTTGTTAAGCTTTTAGATTTTGGTATTGCTAAAGTAAACTGGGACAAATCCATCACAGCAGAATATTCGCCAACAAATATTGTAATGGGAACACCTAGATATATGTCTCCAGAACAATGTAATGGACATCATTTAGACATTCGCTCTGATATATATAGCTTAGGGATAATCATATATGAATTATTAATTGGAGTTCCTCCTTTTACAGATACTTCTCCACAAATCTTGTTAAATAAACATGCTCAAGAACCTGTTCCAAGTCTAAAACGTCGTCGCCCTGGTCTCTCTAGCAGTGTAGAGCGTGTAGTAATGCATGCATTAGAAAAAAGCCCTTTAAAACGCCCACAATCAGCAAAAGATTTTGCACTAGAGCTTGAAGATGCAATAAATATGGACCCCTCCATCTCACCAGATATTTCACGTTCACCAGAATTTAGAAGTATACTTAATAGCCAATCACCTAATCTAATACCTGTAGTAAAACAGCAAAGTGAAGGAATTTCAATTGTCCAATATGTTGAACCAGAGCTTCCTAGGCCAAAACCTCTTTCCACTGGGCAAATTAAAACACACCTAAAAAACTATTGGCATTATTGGGTAATTGGAATAATTGGGGTGACTATTATTATCTTAATAGTAATTATTATTATTCTACTTAGGACTTAACAGGAGGGGTTTCCTGATATTTAATAGGATCAAGCATGCCTACTTGCTCAAAACCTTTTAACCTTAGCTGGCAACTATCACAATAGCCACAGGCTAAGCCCTCTACACTTGGGTCATAGCAACTATGAGTCAATGAATAATCTACTCCTAGAGCTAGTCCTTTTTCAATAATTTGTGCTTTTGTCAACTCAATCAATGGGGTATGAATATAAAACTTGAGCCGGTCTTCTACTCCAGCACTAGTAGCTAGGTTAGCCAGTTGCTCAAAAGCAGTAATATATTCTGGACGACAATCTGGATAACCCGAATAATCTAAAGCATTTACTCCAATGAATATATCTGCTGCGTCTAAAACCTCTGCCCAACCTAAAGCCAAAGAAAGAAATATTGTATTACGTGCTGGAACATAAGTAATAGGAATTGTTTGTTCCATTTCTGGTAAAGATCTTTGTTTAGGAACAGAAATATCTGAAGTCAAAGCTGATCCACCAATACGACGTAAATCAATGTTAATAATGGCATGTTCAGCTACATTAAAATGTGCAGCAATTTTTTCTGCCTGTTTTAGCTCAATATCATGACGCTGCCCATAACAAAAAGAAAGCGCGTAAACTTGATAGCCTTCAGACTTTGCAATCGCTAAGACAGTAGTAGAATCTAGCCCGCCACTTAATAGTACAACCGCTTTTTTACTCATAACGCTTATTTTTTTAAGAAGGTAGACTTATAGGTCTACCCTTACAACTTTTCTTACTTTAATTATCTATGTGCCGGCCCTAATAACTTTGGTGTCATAGCAAGTTGAGCATATTGTTGAGTAGTAGTTAACCGTGCATGCCCTAACAATTCTTTTAAGGAGCGTAGGTCGGCTCCGGCTTCTAGCAGATGTGTAGCAAAAGAATGTCTTAGTGCTTGTGGGTTAACATTTTTAAGTTCAGGGCAATCTTCTTCAATATATTTGTCAATCATTCGTCCTATAGAACGAGTGGTTATACGAGTGCCTTGATAATTAAGAAAAACCGCCATTGGGTCACGCATATCTTCTGATGCTTCGGCTAAAAGTTCTCCTCTTACCCCTAAATAAGACTCAATTGCAATTTTGGCATGTTCACTAAAAGGAACTATTCTTTCTCTTCTACCTTTTATTTTTATACGTAAACCATAATGCTTAAAGTCAATGTCATTTAGGTTAAGGTTAACTAGCTCAGAGACTCTTAAGCCTGAGCCATAAAGTAATTCTAAAATAGCTCGATCTCGTTTGCCTAAAACCGTTTCTTGATCAGGGACTTCTAAAAATTTTAGTACTTCATCAATTGTTAGAGTATGAGGGATTTTCTTTTCTACTCTTGGAGAAGAAACCAATTGAGCAGGGTTAGTATCAATGACTTTTTCTTTTAACAAAAACTTAAAAAATGAACGTAGAGCAGCTAAACGACGTGCAACGGAGGATTTTTTCTTTTTTTCTTGGTAGAGTGTTGCTATATAGCCTCGGATTGTTACTACATCTATATTTTTTAGGTCTACTTCTGCTTGATTGCCCGCGCTATCTCTAGGAGCAATATGCCCATAAAAACTTTCTAAATCTATTCGATAGTTACGTAGTGTATGCTCAGATACATTGCGCTCATACATCAAATGATCAATAAACTTATCTAGATATGATTGCATAGATAATATATTCCTATATTTGAATAAATTACTGATTACTGATTAGTCTTGAGAGGCATAGTAGCCTTTTCTTGCTTTTACTTTCAAGTCAGGTTTTTTTACATTAACCTTAAGTGCTCGATAGTTACCCTGTTGTTCATTACTAGGGTAAAAAGTTAATGCATATTGTGCTCGAACTACCGCCGCCAAACGGCTAAAACTCTCGTCTAAATCATTGATATTATTTGGAAAAAACACTTCACCACCAGTTCGTTCACAGATTTTTTCTAATTCCTTATCTCCTGCTACTACACCAAATTCTTCTAGTCTAGTAGCTGTATAAATGGCATAAATTACTGCATCTGCTCGTTCTGCCATTTTCAGTGCTGTGTCTAAAGTAGTTCGGCTAATTACATTTGCGCCATCAGAAATAATAACAATAACGCGACGGCCTGAGACTTTTTCTAATTGTTGGGAAGCTAGGTAGATTGCATCATAGAGGGCTGTACTTCCTTTTGCTTTTAGAGAACGTGCAGCATCTGCTAAAGCTTCTGTATCAGACGTAAAGCCTTTTTCAATCACAACATCATGGTTAAAGCTTAGTAGTGCGGCTTGATCTACTGGCCTGAGCACAGACTTAAAAAATTTAGTGGCAGCCTGTTGTTGAAACTTAATCTTTGGTTTAACACTAACACTGGTATCAAAGAGTACCACTAGGCGCAAAGGAGCAGTGTTTTCTTTAGCAACTGCAAAGACTTCTTGTGCAATATTATTTTCACTTAACTCAAAATCTTCCTTGCTAAGATTACTAACCAAGTTGCCTTTTTGGTCTGTAACAGAAACAAGCACTGTAACTAGCTCAGTTTTTATTCTTACTACATTATCATCTTGAGTTGATTTTGGAGGCTTAGAATTAGGTTGTTTATCATCTTGAACTAAGGGTTTAACATTTTGGGCTAAACTACTAAAAGTTAGCCAGCAAAACATTGCAAAGAAAGCAGTTAAAAATAATAGCCGTTTTTTCATATTTCTAACACCAAACAACAAATTATTATTTTGGAAAAATTTGTTTTAGCCAATCATCAAAAACTTCTAGTGCTAATTTTACTTGCAGGTGCTTACGCTCTGCTTTTTGTTTTAGTTTGCGTCTTTGCTCTGTCTCTAGAGGTGGAAGCAAGGAAAACGTAATATTTACAGGCTGATAAGGTTTGACCTCACAATAAGCAACATAATTTAACATACTTCCAATTGCACTAGCACGAGGAAGCGCGATAGGCTCAAGTCCTTTTACAATACGAGCAGCAGTGATTCCAGAAACTAGTCCTGTAGCAATTGACTCTACATAACCTTCTACACCAGAAATTTGTCCAGCAAAATAAATCCTAGGTTCTTTTTTTACTTGAAGTAAAGCATTTAAAATATCTGGGGCGTTAATATAAGTATTTCTATGAATTTGCCCATATTTAATAAATTCTGCTGTCTCTAGCCCTGGAATTAGTTGTAAAACTCGCTTTTGTTCACCAAACCTAAGATGGTTTTGAAAACCAACTAAATTGTAACTATCTGCCATTAAGTTTTCTTGCCTAAGCTGTACAGCAGCAAAAGCAATTTTACCTGTTTTAGGATCTACTAGCCCAACAGGCTTCATTGGCCCAAAACGCAAGGTATCACGACCCCGCCGGGCAAGTTCCTCTATTGGTAAACACCCTTCAAAATAGAGTGCTTTTTCAAAGTCTTTTACTGGGACAGATTCTGCGCTAATGAGTGCTTCATAAAAAGTACTGTATTCATCCACATTCATTGGACAATTAATATAATCCTTGTCGCCTTTATCATAGCGAGCAGCACGAAACACTTTATCATAGTTGATAGTTTCTGCGTCAACTACTGGGCTGATTGCATCATAAAAATAAAGATGCTCTCTACCAGTTAAACCTGAAATAGCTTTGGATAAGCTAGCAGAAGTAAGAGGCCCTGTAGCAATGATTACCTGTCCTTCACTAGGGATTTCTGGCATTTCTGAACGGACTAGATCAATATTTGGATTAGCCTCAATATGGCGAGTAACTTCAGCCGAAAATATTTCTCTGTCAACCGCAAGTGCTGCTCCAGCAGGAACACGACAACTCCTAGCTACTTCTAGTAGTAATGATCCACTACGTCGCAACTCTTCTTTTAGTAAATAGGGTGCTGTTCCAACTTCATCAGACTTTAGAGAATTACTACAAACAATCTCTGCTAGTTTGTCAGTTTTATGAGCAGGAGTGGGAACTTGTGGTCTCATTTCATAAAGTTTTACCTTAAGACCAAACCTTGCTGCTTGCCAAGCCGCTTCACTACCTGCAAGTCCTCCACCGATAACAGTTAAGTCATATTTCATTTATTTGTTCCTAAAAAATCACAAAACTACAATTACTAGAGCTACATCAACCAACCTTGCATTAGCTGATTTGGCAAAAATATTGTCTCATCACGCTCAGGCCCTGTAGAAATCATCCCTATAGGACACTCTACTAAATCTTCTATTAACTTGATATAATCACGTGCTTTTTCTGGTAACTTTTCATAATGCTTTATATGTGCTGTAGTTTCTTGCCAACCCTTAACAGTACGATAAATAGGCTCTACTTGCTCTAAAGCACTCGCAGTAGAAGGAAGTTCGTTTATTTCCTTTCCATGTAAGCGATAACCAATACAAACCTTTATTTCTGGCATTTGGTCTAAAACATCTAATTTGGTAAGTGCAATAGTGCCTAGGCCATTAACCATAACAGCATAACGAACTATCAAAGCATCAAACCAACCTGTACGACGAGGGCGACCTGTAACAGCACCAAATTCATTTCCTTGTTTTCGTAAATGCTCACCCATCTCATCATTTAATTCTGTAGGAAACGGGCCACTACCAACACGCGTTGTATAGGCTTTGGTAATACCCAAAGCTCCAGTAATTTTGTTGGGACCAAGCCCTGTACCTATTGCAGCACCACCAGCAGTAGCACTAGAAGAAGTCACATAAGGATATGTTCCATGATCTATATCAAGCATTGTCCCCTGTGCGCCTTCAAGCAAAATATTTTTTCCTGCTTTAACAGCAGAGTTTAGAAAATAAGTAGTATCTTTAATAAACCCTGTTAAGCATTCAACAGCTTGAAAATAGCTGTCATACTGATCTTTATCATCACTTAGGTTATGTCCACTTGTCCTTAAGCGTTTAATAGCAGCGTTTGAGTGTGCTAATACTTTTTGACGAAAAGATTCTTTGTCTAATAAATCTGCGACTCTTAGACCTCGGCGACTAATCTTATCTTCGTAAGTAGGGCCAATCCCACGTCGAGTAGTACCTACCTTTTCATCACCTAATGCATCTTCTGTAGCAATATCAATAGCGCGATGATAAGGCATAATTAAGTGAGCACGGCTACTAATCCAAAGCCTACCTGTCACACTAATGCCTACTGTTTGTAGTTCAGCAATTTCTGATTGCAATGCTTGAGGGTCTACCACTACGCCATTACCAATAACACAAATGGTTTCTGGGTGTAAAATTCCTGAAGGAAGTAGTCTCAGGATAAATTTCTTATCGCCTATAACTACTGTATGTCCTGCGTTGTGTCCACCTTGATAACGAGCGACAATACTAAAATGAGGAGTAAGTAAGTCAACTATTTTTCCTTTCCCTTCATCACCCCATTGCGTGCCAATTACTACAATATTTCTCATAAATTTACCATTCCCTAAAGTAGAAAAGCACATAGAAACTAAAACTAAAAGATAAAAGCGTTTAGCTATATCTTTTAGTTTTAATTAAACTTTCTATGTGCTTTTTGTTTTTAGATTAAACCGCAAAACGATAGCTTTTATATACACTTATCCTGTGTATTTATCCAACATACGAGCAATATTATCTTTAGTGGTTGCTCCAACTACACGTTCTTGCTCAATACCGTTTTTGAAAAGGATAAGAGTTGGGATACCTTTAATGCCAAACTTTGCCGAAATTTCGTTGTTCTCATCTACATTTAGCTTGCCAACTTTTGCTCTTCCATCATAATCTTTTGCAATCGCTTCCACAGTTGGAGTTAACATTCGACAAGGAGCGCACCAAGCAGCCCAAAAATCTAATAATACTGGAACAGAAGCCCCTGCTACCTCAGAATCAAAATTGCCATCAGTAATCTCTAGTACATTACCCGCCATTAGAATATAACCTACCTTTCTAAAATTTAGTTTTTAAGTGTTTAAGAAACTTTTGCCCTAAGATAAAGCATTATACCTAGCTATTTACTGCCTTGCTAAAAAAATCAAACCCCCAATATGAAATTAGGCGATTACGCTTAATTTATTCAGCTTTAACCACCTAAACGTTGTCTGACTATATGATAAACATCCAAATATTTTCTTGCAGAAACTGTCCAAGAAAAATCTTCTGTCATTGCATTTGTAATTATTCGTCGCCAGAGTTCTGGCTCATTATAAGCAATAAGTGCTTCATAAATACGCTCTAGCAACTGTTCGGCATTATAGTCATAAAACTTAAAGCCATTGCCTTCCATTCTTACTCTATCAAAGTTCTCTACTGTGTCATCTAAACCACCAGTAGCACGAACAATTGGAACAGTCCCATAAAGCAAACTATACATTTGGTTTAACCCACAAGGTTCATAGCTAGAAGGCATTAAAAAAATATCACAACCTGCTTCGATTTGATGAGCTAGGGCATTATTGAAGCCAAAGTATACACCAACTCGATCTGGACGGCTATCACGTAACGCTTGAAAATACCTTTCATAAGAATCTGTCCCAGAGCCTAATAATACGAAGTTGGCAGAAGTTTCTAGGATTCGATTCATAATTTTCATAATTAAATCAAACCCTTTTTGATCCGTCATCCGAGAAATTACCCCAATTAATGGCTTTGTTAAATCTGTGGGTAAATTAAACCTTTTTAGCAATTCTCTTTTACAAATTTCCTTGCCACTTAAATCATTAACTGAATAGTTTGCAGCTATATGTTTATCTGTAGCTGGATTCCATTCATCTATATCAACTCCATTAAGTATTCCTATCAAAGAATAGCACCTTTGTCTTAGCAAAGCATCCAGTCGAAAACCATGCTCATGAGTTTGTATCTCTTCTGCATAACGCCTACTTACAGTAGTTATTGCATCGCAATATAATATTCCACCCTTAAGTGAACTACCTGTATTGCTAAACTCTAACCCCATATCCCCATAAGCAAGATGAGAGTCTAACCCAAAATAAGCAATAGCATCTAAGCCAAACATTCCATGAAAAGCCAGATTATGAATGGTCAATATAGTCGCTGTAGTTGTAAAAAAAGGATTGCTGGCATAATTAGTACGTAAATAAACTGGTAGTAGCCCTGTCATCCAATCATTACAATGAATAACATCTACTTTCTCACCTATTCGATGGCAAAGTTCTAAAACAGCACGACTAAAGTAGGCAAATCGCTCTACATCATCGCTATGGCCATAAAGGCCATCCCGCCAAAAATATTCTGGTATATCAACAAAATATATTGATACTCCATCCTGCTTTTCATGCCAAACAGAACAAGTTTTTATTTTATATGCAAAAGGAACAGCCAAGCTTTCAAACAACAATGTGCCTGTTTTTATATTGCTATAACGAGGCATTATGAGGGAAACATCACAACCTAGTTTAGCCAAAGCTTTTGGCAAAGCCCCTGCAACATCTGCTAAGCCTCCTGTTTTAGCATACGGTACAGCTTCTGATGCTGCTAATACTATTCGCAGATTTTCCACTATGATTTTTACCTAAGAAATATAATTTAACAGCTTTGACAATTACTTTAATGCTAATAAGCAGACAAGATATTAGGAAAGCGACTTACTGCTGTCAAGCCTATAAAGTAGTTAAAATTAGCTTGCTTATGGATTATAGTTCAATGCAGATGCGACCAATTCTGTGTCCATATACTCTGTAATCTTTTGTAGCTTACCTTCAGCAAGCTGGCAAACCCAACAGTATTTGTTATTGTAAGGCTTTCCAGCTTTAGTGGTAACTTGGCCTTGACATTCAACGACCACGTAATCGTCCTCAGCAATAAAGCGATGTGCGGTGTTTTTATATTGATCTGCAAATTGGGAGAAGAGTGGCTTGAGAAGTTCGTTGAGCACTGCCTCTTTTCCTTGATAAGTCTTTGACCATTTAGTTGTTCCAGTAACAGTCCAGCAGAAGTTATCATCTAAACTTTCTATAAATGGCTTGCCATTGCCCTTGGATAGTTCGTTAAAAATATCTTGCATTAGTTGTTTGTTCTTAGACGCACTCATAATGTATAGCTCCTTAATTTAGTATTTCCGTTTATGATGTCAACCCTGTAAAAGTATTGAATATGGGTAAATTTTCAACTTAGTTAAGTTAGTCTGAACCTACTAGTCCAATTTAGTAGGTTCATTTTCCTTAAGATCCCCAGAAAGTAGAATAGTATTTCCATCAGGGTCATTGATCATCGCAAAATAAGGCCCAAACCCAGTTTTGTAGGGAGCGCGGCGGCTCTGGTAGCCAAGTTTTATCAGTTCATTATATTTTGCATCTACTGATTCCTGCGTCTTTAAGTAGAACTCTAGAATGGAGCGGTAACTATCTGAGGTTGGACTATCTGTCTTTACAAAGTTGGAATCCCAAAGAGAAGGATTAGAATCTAGAAAGAGAGTTAGCCCATTCCCCATCTTGATACCAACATGTGTCTTTTCTTCGCTCTCTGCGGGGATGGCTAGACCAAGCCGTCGATAGAATTCCAGTGACTTACCCATATCCTGAACAATCAGGCCAAGCATATAGAGTTCGAGCGCCATATATTTTTATTCCTTTTTCATTTAATAATGTACAAGTTTTAGCACTATAACTGTGCTAAATACTGTACTTCTATCATATAGCGTGCAAATTGTTGACATCTTCTATATTCTTGCGATTTTGTTAAAAACCTGCGCAAAGTATGCGGTCTTGCCGATAGGCACGAGGGGTAATGCCAACATGCCTTTTGAAGACCTGAGTGAAGTGGCTTTGATTGGCAAACCCACACTCTAGCGCAGCTTGAACAAGCGACATATCTTTTTCTGTAAGCAGACGTTGCGCCCGCTCAATCCTTTGACGCAAAACAAATTGGTGTGGACTTTCTCCTGTAGTTTGACGGAATAAACGGGCAAAATGGTATGGGCTAAAGCCTGTTTGCAGAGCCAAATCTTCAAGTGATAGATCTTGGCAGATGTGTGCTTCTACAAAGTCAATTACGCGTTTTATCTGCTGCCTCGTCAACCCTCGTTGCGAAAGCTGCGAAGGCTCCTTAATTGCTTTTCCTAGGGAAGTGTAATGGCGCAAAAGGTGAACAGCGAGCAAACAAGCTGCGCTTTGTGCATATATTTTTCCTATTGGAGTGCCTCCTTCAAGCTCTTGCCACAGTACCATCCCAATCTGTGACAGAAGTGTATCTTGGAAACCAGCCCGCTCTACCAAACATATACGACTGGAATCATAGCCTGTCACATCTTCAGCAGTTCGAGTGATTAGTTCTTTGCTCAAGTGTAAATGGAGTGTTTGGGTAGGAGTAGAAGAGAGGCACTTCCAGCGAACTTCATATGATATCCCCATGTCAGGACGTAAAATCATATCCCTTTCACGCAGGTATAATTCTTTCCAGCTACCATGCAGGTGCCGTTTGCCAAAACGCATTGTTCCGCCCTTAAATAATATTAATGAAATATCTCCCCTTACAGGGGTCATTAAACTCTCTACCTCTGCTGGTTCATGGAATGCCTTTGCTTTTAGTCCTTCCCAACCCGCTTCCAAACTGGAGAGATAGAGACGTGGAATAGCAGACTTTTCTTTGAGCGAACTGCTAGATCCCTCTTTAGAAACAGCTAATTCCTTAGCCATATTTGATAACTCCTCTTTTGTGTTGTTAACAGGTTGTTAAAATTTTGCTTTATTTGCTTTACTTGACTTACTACTAAGCCCTAACTAATATTAAACCCAGCGTTAAAGAACATCCACTAACATTATTAGCGCGTAAATATTATTAGCATCAAAAGTTATAAACTTATCAAGCTAATAGCAAAGATTAAGCATCAAAACACTAAAATTAAAATTGTAGGGAAAGAGTATTGTATGTTTGGTAATTTAGGTTGGACTGAGATGATTTTTATTGCCGTTATAGCTTTAATGGTATTTGGCCCTAAAAGACTACCTGAAATGGGCAGAAAACTAGGTCGTTTAATGGGTCAGTTAAAACAAGCCTCAGACCAGTTTAAGCAAGTTTGGGATAGTGAAGTAGAAAAAACTAACTTAAAGGAAATGCAACAAAAAATACAAGAAGACCTCTCACCTAGTAATTTACTAAACAATAACACCATTACTAAAACTATTAATCAACCTGATTCTCTTGCTAGCCAAGAGTCTAACTCTCTAGGAGAAACAGCTAACCAAGTAAGTTTTACAAACTCTACTGATATATCTACTAGCGATTCTGAGCTTATTACTACTCCTGAACCAATCCAACTTAATAGTGAGCTTCTTAACCCTCCTATTGCTGCGACAATAGAAAGAACCAAGCCAGCTTTTGATTTAATGCCTGCTAGTACTTCTGAGGTAATTGCCCAGGTAGAAGAAACACAACCCATCAGCCTAAGCAAAAACTAATTTTTCAAGAAATAACTAAGGAATAATTAATGAGTACCACTCCTATTAATGCGGATGAACAGTCTGAGGATTCTAGCGAAGAAGGAGCAATGTCTTTTCTAGATCATCTAGATGAGTTACGTAGTCGCCTTTTTAAAGCCTCTGTAGTCATTGCTTTATCATTTATTGTTTGTTTTATTTTTTCTGACCGCATTTATGCGTTTTTAGACAAACCTGTTCGAGAAGCATTAGACAAAATTCAACAAGTCCAACTAGAAAAAGGTGTAACTCCGCCTAATCCAATAGAAAAGCTATCAGATGATGCCACTTTTGATTATGTTTTTAGTCAAGATGCTAATCTAGAAGGCATAGTCATTCCTTCTGGCACTTCAGTTCCTGCAAAACTTAAAACCGACCCAAAAGGACAACGCTTTGTAGTCACTGCAAATAAAGTAGTTATAGGAAATAAATTTATTGATGAAGGCTTTCAACTTCGTACTGACGCTATAAGAAATTATTCTAAATCTAGTGTTACAGTCCATACTCTTCAAGGCGGGTTTAACCTCTATATCAAAGTAGCATTTTATGGAGCTATTGCCTTAAGTATCCCTGCACTACTCTGGC
>JAHFUF010000558.1:679-4152 GCA_023265235.1 Blastocatellia bacterium | reverse complement strand
TTGCCAGAATTAAGAGCTAAATTTAAAAAATTTAGCGTGATTATCTTACTTGTTTTTAGTACTATCCCTGTTAACCTTTTAGCCCAAGATAGACCAACGTTATCACGTAATCCAACTAGTAATAATCACCGCTCCTCGTTTCGCTTTAAGGTAGATGTCTTAGTTAATCGTAGTAGGGATAGCTATCTTTATAATTATACTTTGGAACAGTTAGATTATGGACGACTAAACTATGAATCAATTAACAGGTTTGAAATAGTTTTTCCTTGTGGTGAGAATGCTTATCGCTCAGTGGAAAATTTGCAATCAGACGGATGGCAGCTAAATCCTGGTGAGAGTTTTTTTGAACCTGCAATAGGGAAAAGTAAACTTTGGGGCTTACAGTTTATTCCTAGCTATCAAATTACTCCTAGTGGTAATAAATCAACAAAAGGGGATAAGGCTTTTGGATTTTCTTTTATTAGTAAATGTGCTCCTACAAAAGGGCAATGGGTAGCAGTTGGAGATCAAAGCTCAGATGTTGGAGACGTTGACGTTCCTTGTGCTTGTGATAGTAGTTTAACTAGTACGCCAAACCCAGACCATCGTGGTTATGATGATAGGGATAGTGATAAAACCCAAGCTAAAAATAATCCAACTACTCAACCAACCCCTATTGAGATAGAGACAAGCTCAGTAGATAAAATAGGTAAGCAGAATACTAATTCTAAAAATGATAGTAGAATTTCTGTTACACGAAAAGAAATCATTGTTTCTCCTGATACAATACTAAAGCTTAAAATGGAGTCTAGCTTAACCTCTGCTACTGCTAAAGTAGGTGATAAATTCCAAGCCACCCTTTTTGAAGATATAAAAGCCGATCAGCTATCAGTTTTACCTGCAGGTTGTAGAGTAGAAGGGCGAGTTATTTCTGTTGAACCAGCACGTAAAAGTAATAAGTCTGGCACAATAGGAATAAATTTTGATCGCTTGATATTGCCTTCTAAACGTGCTGTAAACATAGTAGGCGAATTAACTAGCTTAAGTAAAAATGACCGTACTAAGGTTGATAGTGAAGGCCATGTAGAAACATCTTCTAGCAAACGCTCAGTAGTTTTTATTGGAGGCGGTGCGGTGGGTGGAGCAGCAATAGGAGCAATAGCTGGTGGTGGAAAAGGTGCTGGAATAGGTGCTGCTATTGGGGCTGGTGCTGGTATACTAGGAGTGTTACTTACTAATGGCCAAGAAGCTATAGTAGAACCAGGCACAGAGTTTGGGCTTTTGCTTACTCAACCCTTAAAAATCCCAAATGCTAATAATGCTAATAATGCTAACAATGCTAATAATGCTAATAATGCTAGTAAATCAACTGCTAAGTTTACTGAACAAGAGCAAGAAAAAATATTTACTGACTCAAAGACTATTTATAATGCACAAGTTAAATTACGTGATTTAGGATACTTACGCCTAGCAAATGGACGTATGAGCCTCACAGTAAAAAGGGCAATCATTAATTATCAAAATGATAATGAGTTACAGCCAACAGGTTTAATTGATTACCCAACGGCAATTAGTTTAGGCATTATTGAGCGATAAGTAAGGAATAAGCCTTTATTTTAAGAAAATTAATGAGATGTACATATTTTTCTTTTTGCTTTGGTTGCGCTAAAAATAGCACTTGGTTATAATGACTATTTACTTGCTTGCCTGTATTGCCTACGAAAGTCATATTAAAAAGTAAGTAAATCTATACTCATAAAATTTTCTTTGTAACCTATTGATTATAAAGTAAATCTACATTTCTAATAAAATCCTAATGCCCTTAGAAAAGGCTATTTACTAATAGTCTAGCGATTTATCGCTAGAAGTGAATCTAACAACACAATGCTTTTGGAAAGGAAGTTTTTAAAAGGTTTATGGTTAAGCGTCTATTTTTGGTTATATTAATGGTTTTGACTTTGACAGTGATGACTTATGCTCAGGGTTCTGCACTCAAAAGTACTACTCAAGGTGGAGGAGCAATCCCTACAGGTAAAGTTGCTATAATAGATTCTCGTGCTTTTGGTGAAGGAATTGGGGAAATGAAAAAGCAGCTAGATAAACTAGAAGCAGACTTTCAGCCACGATTTAAGGATCTAGAAGGACTCCAACAACAATTAGTTAATTTAGATGATGAGATTAAGAAAGAAAAAAATCCTAGCATTCAACAACAAAAAGCAGATAAAGCACAAATAGTAAAAAGAGATTTTGAGCGTAAACGCGAAGACTTCCAACAAGATTACCAAAAGCGTTCTGAAGTAGCTTTAGGGCCACTGCGCGATAAAGTACTTAAGTTTTTAGAAAGTTATGCTGCGTCACGAGATATTGTAGTTGTTTTTGATCTTGCTCCAGCCGCTCAAGCCGGGCTAGTATTTCTTAACCCTGGCACGAATATTACAGAAGATTTTATTAAGGAATACAACAGGCAAAGCTCAGCAGGAGCACCTCCTGAGCCAGCAAACAAATAGTGTTTAGCCACTTTAGGTGGGATTTTAAAAATAAAGTTTATTCTTAAGAGGTAATATGCTAAAGAAGTTTTTATTAACCATTTTAATTTTGTTTACTTGTATAATAAGTGTTTTTGCTCAAGGATCAGCAGTAAAATCTACTGCTCAATCTAATAAACCTACTAGTGGTAGTGTGATAGCTCCACTCTCAGAAGGTAAAGTTGCAGTTATTGACTCCCGTGCCTTTTCAGAAGGTGTTGGAGAGATGAAAAAGCAAATAGATAAACTAGAAACTGAGTTTCAACCACGCCGCAAAAAAATAGAAGACCTGCAAAACCAACTAGTAAAGTTGGATGAAGAACTAAAATCATCTGGTGGTAATATCAAACCAGAGGTATACAACCAAAAATTAGAGCAGTTTAATGGCCTCAAAAAAGAGTTTGACCGTGAAAAAGAAGATTACCAACAAGATGTACAAAAACGTTCTGAACAAGTTCTAGGCCCAGTACAAGAAAAGCTCTCTAAGTTTTTGGAAAACTACGCCAGTCAACACCAAATAATAGTAATGTTTGACTTACCTGCCGCAGCACAAGGTGGTTTAGTGTTTATGAATCCTGCGATAAATGTTACAGAAGATTTTATCAAGGAATATAATAAGCTAAATCCTGTTGCTACTGCGCCTCCTGAGCCAGCAAAGAAATAGCAAATCAAGGCTTTAATTTTAAGCCATTAAGCCACAGTAAGAGGTAACTCTTATTGTGGCTTAAAAATTATCGTTGCTTAGTGAATTTACTAAAGGTGCTTATGGAAATAATATTAGACTCAACACAAATTCAGCAAATCCTACCACATCGTTATCCTTTTTTACTTATTGACAAGGTAATAGAATTTGATCCAGGTAAAAGTATTACTGCTATAAAGAATGTCACTTTTAATGAACCCTTTTTCCAAGGGCATTTTCCTGGTGCTCCTGTTATGCCAGGAGTATTAATTATTGAAGCAATGGCA
>JAHFUF010000558.1:0-669 GCA_023265235.1 Blastocatellia bacterium | reverse complement strand
AAACCTCAAACAAAAATAATGCTTTTTACTGGTATTGACAAAGCGAAATTCCGTCGTCCTGTTGTTCCAGGCGATACTTTGAGAATAAAAATGACACTCTTAAAACTAAAAAGTCGTCTTTGTCGTCTTTGGGGTGAAGCTTATGTTGAGGGTAAATTAGTAGCAGAAGCAGAGGTAAGCTCCATTATTGTAGACCGTAGTTCTATTGAATCAAAACCGCTAGATATTAATCAAATAACCAAAAAAAGTTAGTTTTAAGAATAACCAAAATTTGATCCTTAGGTTTTAATAGTTAGGAGGAGTTTACTTTGGCGATACATCCCAGTGCGATAGTTAGTCCTAAGGCACAAATCGCAAACACAGTAAGTATTGGCCCTTATGCCATTATTGGTGATGAGGTGATTTTACATGATGATGTAGAAGTAGGCGCACATGCTTGTGTTGAAGGGCCAACAGAAATTGGTCGTGGTACAAAGCTATTTCCTTATGCTTGTTTGGGGCAAGTCCCTCAAGATCTGAAATTCAAAGGAGAACATACCAAACTTATAATTGGAGAAGGAAATGTTTTTCGCGAGTTTGTTACTGCACATCGTGGTACTGCTGGGGGAGGTGGGGTAACTTCTGTAGGTAATAATAATTTTTTTATGGCACAGTCCCATATTGCTCATG
>JAHFUF010000557.1 GCA_023265235.1 Blastocatellia bacterium | reverse complement strand
ATGGGCTAAAGTATCGCCAACGTGTTTCTTTAGATTCAGATACTTACCAAGCTACCTATGTAAAAGTTTTAGCTGAAGCTAACAGCACCCACACCATAAACATAAACACTATACGCCCTGGACAGGTTCGAGTACTAGGTATTGATGTTCGACAAGACAAAGGCGGGGTGATTTATGATGCTTTAGGGATAAATGGAGCACGTGCTAGTCGCCCTAGCTTATGGAACTGGGATATATTATCTAGTAACTTAGCTTATAGTCGGCCAAATTTAATTGTTATTGCTTATGGCTCAAATGAAGTTACTGACGCTGATTTAGACTTAAAAGAATACCAAAAAAACTTTTCTAAACTCCTGCAAAACTTTCAACAAGCTGCACCACAAGCTGCACTATTAGTAGTTAGTCCACCAGATCGCGCTATACAAATTGATGGTGTATGGCAAACCTGTAGTGCTATGCCCGCACTAGTTGAGGCGCAAAGACAAGCAGCTTTGTCAAATGGTGTTGCATTTTGGGATTTATTCCATGCTATGGGTGGTATAGGGTCAATCCATAAATGGGCTAGAGACCCAACTCCATTTGCTCAAGCTGACCATGTTCACTTAACCAAGCCTGGTTATCAGCTAGTAGCACAAACTCTTTATAGTGAATTAGCTAAAGGCTATTTTTCTTACCTTAAACAGTCTTATCTTGACCAACAAACTTCTTATCATTGGCCTTGTCTTAACATATTCTAGGGGTAATCTATGTTACTAACCACAGGGAATTATTACGTGTTTTTAATTGCTATATTTTTTGCTTACTCTTTAATTTCAAGAAAATATTCTTGGCGAGTAGCGTTTTTAGCACTAGCAAGCTATTTCTTTTATGCTCAAAGTGGACTTATACCAGTTTTAATGTTGTGGATAGTTTCAACAATAGATTTTTTTACTACACAACAAATGGTAAAAACCACAGAGCAAAGCAAAAGAAAATTACTACTTGCCACTTCGTTAGTTATTGATATTGGAACACTTTGTGTCTTTAAGTATGCCAATTTTTTCCTTGAATCTACTTCTAGCGGGTTATCATTCTTAGGGTTAACTCTTCAACTACCACATCTAAATTTAATTGTGCCAATGGGGATTTCATTTTTTATCTTTCAATCTGTGGCACTAACGGTCGATGTTTACCGTAAAGATGTTGAGCCAGCAAAAGGTTATTTAGAACATTTAGCCTACATTGCATTTTTCCCAACCCTAATTGCTGGGCCAATTTTACGTGCACGCCAATTTTTACCCCAACTAAGAGAAAAAGTTACTCTAACTAGCGAACTTGGCGGACAAGCATTATTTCTAATCATTTTTGGACTGCTAAAGAAAATCGCTATTGCTGATTACTTAGCAACAAATTTTGTTGATCGAGTATTTGATTTTCCAGAACGATTTTCTGCTTTTGAAGTGTTAATGGCTGTTTATGGCTATGCCCTGCAAATTTATGCTGATTTTTCTGGTTACAGTGATATAGCAATAGGCTCTGCTTTACTTTTAGGTTTTACTCTGCCAGCAAACTTTAACCTACCTTATCGCTCTAGTGACTTAGCAGAATTTTGGCGACGTTGGCATATTTCTTTGTCTACTTGGTTACGTGACTATGTTTTCTTTACGATTGCAGGTGCTCGTGCTCGTAGCACATCACTACTTTACATTGGTTTACTAGTAACAATGCTAATTGGCGGTCTATGGCATGGAGCCACTTGGACATTTGTATTCTGGGGTTTATTACACGGTGTAGGTCTAGTCATAGTGCGTGCTTTTGAAGTATTACGAAAGAAATATACTTTTCTTCCTACTAGCAAATCTACTTGGTGGCGAGTCGCTAGTGTAATAATCACTTTTCATTTTGTTTGCTTTACCTGGATTTTCTTTAAGGCTGAAAGTTTAAGTCAAGCCCTAGCAGTCTTACGTCAACTTACTAGTCTTAGCTTTGATTGCTCAAATCTAGCTTGGCCAGTAGCAGTAATGATTTTCCTAGGGCTTGCTTCTCAATGGCTACCAGAAAAGCTTTGGGAAAAGGCTGAGAAAGCTTTTGTCATTTTGCCAGCACCAGCACAAGCCCTAGTAATATTTCTAGTTGCTACAGGTTTGTATTTTGTTGCTAGTAGCGATGTTGTGCCATTTATTTATGCCCAATTTTAGTGAGGTTATTATGATTACAATGTCTGAAATGAAAAACCTTTTCCCTCAATTTACATTACATAAAACAGAACCTTTAACAAAAGCTAGCAACAAAACAGCTAGAACGCTAGCTTACTTTATTATCTTAGCCATTATTCCTTACTTCGTACCAAGTCTAGAAAAATATCAGGTGCTAATGCCACCTACTCTTACTACTTATTGGAAAGGAGATAATGTCAAGCCTCAGTCTGATAATCAAATGTATTTAGCAAGTAATGCAAATAACACAAATAGTACAACAAGTATAAACAAGCAACCAGTTGAGAAAAATGACTTAGCTATTAGTGATTTAGATAGTGCTCAAGTAGGTTCTACAAAGCCTATTCACACAACAGGAGTTAGTATTGAAGCAATTCAACAAGTAAAGCCTGGAGAGATTGAAGATGCTTCTGGTAAGGCACTAGAGCCATTTTTTGCCAAACTGCTAGAAACAGAAACACAAGGTGGGCAAGTTAAAATTTCTCACTATGGTGATTCGCCAATTACCAATGATGGAATTACTAGCACTGTGCGTCGTAATCTCCAAGAAAAATTTGGTGATGCAGGGCACGGTTATGTATTGATAGATAAACCTTGGGGTTGGTATCAACACAATGGAGTTGAGTTAAAACCTAGTTCAGGTTGGACAAATAACCCAATATTTATTTCTAGAGGTGACAAGTTTTATGGGCTTGGTGCTGTTAGTTTTACGGCTAAAGCACTAGGAGTAACAGCAAGTTTTAATACTATTACTGAAGGTAAAGCCATACATGAGGTTTCCTACTTTGATATTTACTATTTAGCGCAAGCTAATGGTGGGGATCTAAACATTGAAGTGGATGGAGATTTCTACACACGGCTTTCTACAGCTAGCCTTGATGGTCAAGCCCACTCTAGTTTTTATCAAGTCCCTGTTATCAAAGGTCAACATAAGCTAACACTAAAAACCGTTGGCAATGGCGAAGTTAGACTATTTGGTGTTGTGTTAGGAAATGATTCTGCTGGTGTTCAGTATGATTCTTTAGGTGTAAACGGGGCTTATATTGGACTCCTAGCCAATTACATCAACGAAGACCATTGGGTTGAGCAACTGCGTTATCGGCAACCAGACTTAGTAATTATTGGCTATGGTGCTAATGAAAGCCAATTTGAAAGCCTATCAATGGGACAGTATGAAAAAGATACTAAAGAAGTTATTCGTCGTATCCGAGTAGCTTTACCTGATGTTGCAATAATGTTACTTGCTCCTATGGATCGCGGGGCGCGTGGTGCTGGCGGGGGAATTGTCACACGCCCAATGATTCCTAAGTTAGTTAATTATCAACGTCGAATTGCTGCTGAAACAGGATGTGCTTTTTTTGACACGTTTACTGCAATGGGTGGCGATGGCACAGTAGCTAAATGGTATGAAATGCGTCCTAAACTAATGGGTGGTGATTTTACCCATCCTACTGCTCAAGGTGCAGAGATTGTTGGTAGCTTTGTTTCTAACGCAATCTTAAGTGCTTATGGGCAATACAAAAATAACCAACTAACAAAACGTAATTCTGAAAACGATAAATTAACTTTAAATAAATAATTATACAATCAAGGAGAAATCAATATGTTACCAAAAGCTGCAATTAATTTTTTAACCCAAGCTGCTAAAGATGCTCGTACCGCTTTACCAAATGCTAATGAGTCTTTATTTACTAAAGGAGTCTTAGATTCTTTTTCTTTGGTAGATTTTGTTACTGTACTAGAAAAAGAATGTGATATCAGGGTAGATGATGCTGAGCTAAGGCCAGAAACCTTTGACACAATTGCTAAAATAGAAGCTTTTTTACAAAAAGTTGGAGCGTAAGTTATGTCTTGCTACATAGTTGGTTATGGCAAAGCATTGCCAGAAAATGTTGTTACAAATAGCGAGCTTGCTCCTAAATTAGGGGTAACGCCAGAATGGATAGAAACAAATTCT
>JAHFUF010000051.1 GCA_023265235.1 Blastocatellia bacterium | reverse complement strand
TTAAAGATATTGTAAAAGTAGTTGGTGCGGCTGGTTTTACAGAAAATGTCCAATTAATGCTTGGTAAAGTACAGATTATGGATTTGATAAGAGAAAACCTGCGTATGCCAATACTTAATCTCTCACGCATAAATGAGCAAGCAGGCTTTGAGCAACAAGGGATTTTAGGAGGAGATTTTCTTTATCATTGTCGAATACAAATTGATTTTCGTCGTCTCCAATTAACCCTAACACCTACAACAAGTTTAATTAAACGTGTGGGAGAACCTGTCTTACCCCAACAACAGGAGGCTAAGTGAAACTTAGTCTCTATCTAGAAACCTCTGTAGTTGGTGCTTATCTGGATAATGATGAACCTTTCCGCCGTGATTTAACTATACGCTGGTGGGAGCATGAATTAAGTAATTACAAGGCGGTAGTCTCATTGCTAGTTGAGCGTGAACTAGAAAGACTTACTGAACCACACCGCTCTTCTTATTTAAATTTAATTAAGTCATTACCAAAATTAGATATTCCTGATGAAGCCGCTATATTAGCTGATGGTTATATTAGCCGAGGGATATTTCATCGTAAATATATTGCTGATGCTTTACATGTAGCATTAGCCTCATTTTATAAAATAGATTTTTTTGTTACTTGGAACTTTGGACATATTGCTAATGTTCATCGTAAAGCGCGACTTAAGCTTTTTAATACTGCAGCAGGGTTTTTTGTCCCAGAAATTGTAACACCAGAATTTTTAGTATCAGAACCATTAGATGGAAAAAGATAATGTATCGACGGCCACGGTTTCTAATCGAACTACATGCAATTCAAGAAGAAATGGCACGCCAATGTGACTATGATGTAGAGCTATTTGCTGAAATGATTCGGCAAGGTAGCCCCCCAACTCACGGCCCAATACGTGTAATTCGTGGTCAAAAAGTGGTAACCCCTGGTAAAAATCCATTAAGTAATAAAAATGATAAACTAAATATCAAAGATGAAAAACAGTAGGGCAAATCTGTCCAATGTCTGCCTACAAAGAAAGCAGACACATGTATTTGTCCAATATTTGCTTATAAAGAAAGAGGGCAGATGTCCAATATTTGCTCATAGAGAAAGAGGGCAGACACATAGGTCTGCCCCTACACAAGATTGTTTCTATATAAATCTGCACCTACTTGCTTTTTGCTTTTAATTCTTTAAGTAATTCTTCGCGAAAATATGGTGGGGGAATTGTGCCATATTGCATAAAAAGAATATGAAAATCTTTAGCCGAGAATTTATCCCCTAATAACTTACTAGCTTCAGCACGTAGGGAAAAAATTTGATCTTTACCTAGCCTATAAGTTATTGCTTGAGTTGGCCATTTAGAATAACGAAAAATTGCTTTTTCTGATGACTCACAACTAGCACGTTTTGCTGGATCCTTAAGTGCTTCTGGTGTTTGGCATGAGCCTGGTAAAAAATCAACAACCTCTGAAAATAGATCTACAGCCTCAGGAAATTTTATTTTGCCAGTATGAATACCAGTATCAATACGAACACGCAAATCACGATAAAGTTTTCCTCTTAATTGATAAAGACGTTCTTCTGGAGTATAAAAACCTGTAGGTGCATTAGGCTGAGGTTCTGCCATTAAAGCCTCTGAATAGAGTGCCCAGCCTTCAGAAGCCATAGAATCTTGCCACATTGAAGAAGAGTCTTCTACTGCACCTGGGGTAAGCCAACGCACAGGAGAAATCTTGTCACGATATTGAGTCATTACTTTATAGTTCCAATCATGCCCAGGAAAGCCTTCATGAGCAGAAAGATCAGCTATTGACGCACGGTTGTTATCTTTTAGGCTGGCTAAATCATTTTTAGTAGGAGAAATATAAAAACGCCCTACACCGCTATTCTTAAAAGGTGGAGCAGGATAATAAGCCGCTCCATCAATAGAAGCCTGTAGGGGAGGCGGGGTCTCTACCACTTCTAGTTTGTAGTCTGAAGGTACATCAAACACACCTGTTTTGCGGGAATACTCTACTAGACGCTGTGCAGCATCGGAATACCACTTTACCATTTCTGCATCACTTTTAGGGTAATCTTTTGAAAGCTCCTCAAACACTGCTCTTACAGCAGATGGGCCATCTTCAGGGAGTTTTAGATTATTTTTTTGTCCAATTTCACGAGCTACTTTAACCATTTCTTCGCGAGTAGCTTCTACTATTGGCCATGCTTCTTCATAAAGTTGGGCTGAAGGCTTATCAATTTTAAGGTTATTTTTAACAGCCCAATTATAGCCTTCTTCGCCCATCATAAAACGGTCGCCACGAAAAGCTTCTTTTACTCCTTTGTCCCCTGTAGCCTTAACATCTTCAAAGAAAGTTTTTGCTACATAGTCTTTTAACTCACGGTAAGAAGTAGCAGCAGCTTTTGTTGCTTCATTTAATTGTTTTAGCAAATCATCGCGTTTTGCCCCAGAAATACGCTCTGTGGCAAGCTTAGGCAAAGTTTCTTCAAAGTATTTAGCATCAGCCTCAGCCGTATCAATACCATTACGTTTTAACATTCGGTAATCGGCAGTATTTTTAGCCTTAACCCCAGATTCTAATTGTTCTTGAGCGACTTTTAAGAAACGAGGAATGTCACCAAGGCGTTTTATTACTAATTCCCATTCCTGCTCAGTTCCATAAGTCTTATCACCTGTTTGGGTCATGCCTTGTAATTGCCAATCAATAGCACGAAATGGTTCATCAGTATAAGTATCAAGTGCACGTTCTTGGTAACGGCGTGCTTGGTGTTGATTTAGAAGAAAATGAATTTGAGCTAGAGCCACTTCTCGATCAATTACCAAGGTTGGAGAAAGGGTTTTACTGTCGACTTTTTCTAGCTTTTCTTGAACTTCTTTTAGCCATTTGTCTTCACCCTCTAAAGCACTTGGTGAATGATCCCGCAACTTTCCGTCTACTTCCTTTAGCGATGGGTTTAGACCTGCACCACCTAAATAGGTATTTACTGTAGGATTACGCTTTAGAAATTCCACTACATAGCTATCAATAGTTTCTTTACAAGCTTTGTCGCCTTCTGTAGAAGAAGCATTATTACTAGGTGTATTATTAGGGGTAGGATTGTTATTACTACATCTAATTACACTAAATGCAAGAATTAGCACTATTAAAAATAAAACGGTTTTTCTCATTAGGATACCTTTTTGATAAAAATATTTTTTAGAGGCTATCTAAAAATCACAAAGCGGAGTGCATAACCCATCCTATGGTTAGAAGCAATTAGCTTAAAAATTTGCTACTTTTTAGACCACCTCTTAGATAAAAAAATCTGGTAGAGGTTCAACTCCTATAGCCATAGCGTATTTGTCGAAATCCGTTACCCCAGTATTTTTTAATAAGTCTTCGTCAATAAAGAAATTACCAGTGCATTCACGACTAGGGCGAGTAAAAATATAGTGAGCAGCATCAGCCATAATATCAGGTTTACGCGATTGTTTTATTGCTTCGCTACCACCAAGCAGGTTCATTATTGCAGCAGTAGCAATAATTGTTCTTGGCCATAGAGCATTAACTGCTACACCCTGGTCTCTAAATTCTGCTGCCATTCCAAGCACACACATACTCATACCAAACTTAGCCATTGTGTAGGCTACATGGTTAGAAAACCAACGCGCTTCCATATTAAGTGGCGGAGAAATATTAAGGATGTGAGGGTTTTCTGCTTTTAGTAAATAGGGTAAGCAAGCTTGTGAACAAGCAAATGTACCACGGACATTAACCTGATGCATTAAATCATACCTTTTCATTGGAGTTTCTAATGTCCCAGTCAAGCTAATAGCACTAGCATTATTTACTAGAATATCTATGCCGCCAAATTTTTCTACTGCTTGTTTTACTGCTGATTGGATTTGGTCTTCTGAGCGAATATCAACTATACAGGGGATTGCTTGACCCCCAGCCTTTTCTATTTCTTTTGCTGTTGTATAAATTGTGCCAGGTAATTTAGGGTTTTCTTCTGCGGTTTTAGCAGCAATCACAATATTAGCACCATCTTTAGCCGCACGTAGTGCTATTGCTTGTCCAATACCTCGACTAGCACCTGTGATAAATAATGTTTTACCTTTTAAGTTATTCATTATATTTGAGTCCTTATCTTTGAGTTAGTTAATTCAGGTAATACAGCGTAGGCATAATAAGAAAGATAATATCAGTTAAGCTTTCTCTAAAGTGTTGGAGTAGGAAATAAACAGTCTTGAAGAGTTTCTAATCTTTGAGCTACTTTTCAAAATACTATCAAGATATTAAAACAATTGTTTACCTTTTATAAATATAAAATGCTTATAAATGTTTATAAATGTTTATTGTTTACTAAGTTCTAATCTTATTTGACGAATTTGGCTAACATGGTTTTCGCAGTGTTCAGCATAAAGCTTGACTAAATCAAGTAGACTCATATGGCCATGTTCATCATGAACGCCAGTTCTTTGCCACTCGTTTTCATCTATTTCTTGAAAAAGTTCCGAGGAAGATTTACGCAATAAGCGAAAAAGCTCTATAGCTTGGCCAAGATTACGTTTGCCATAGTTAAGACGGCTAGCCCACTTATCCTGATCATAACTAGTTAATATTGCGTCTTCTTCTGCTAGTACTCTGCGAATACGGTGTGCAGCAACAATTTCGCTGTCACAAAGGTGAATAGCTATTTCACGTATATTCCATTTACCAGGGGCCTGGCGAAATTCTAACTCGTATTCACCTAAGCCATCAATACTGCGTTCTAGCTTCCCATGCCCAGAACGAAATCGTTCTAGTATCTCTTTACGCTCAACCGCGTCCATGCAAAGACCTCCTTACTTAGATAGCTGAGTATGAAAATTTTGTTACTTTTGGTCAAACAGTGTAGCAGATTATCTAAAATTTTCAGATATTAAAATAGATGATTTATCACGTTTTTACATCTATCTGAAACAATAAAAAACATTGGAAACTAGTCACCCTGCTTGCAACTGTCACTATAGAAAGAGCTTATCGATAAAATGATTGCGCTTCTGTGTATAACAATTTTTCTTGTAGCCGAAACTATAACAAAGCCAGTTATTGTACCATCAAGGTTAAAGTTGTCATTCGGCTACGCCCTGAGTCATCGCGCCCAACAAAAGTAAGCATCTGGGTTGCACGTTTAGCTTTATTTTTAATCTTAAAACTAAAACTAGCAACATTACCAGAAGTGCTTTGTGTACTTGGGGTTAAGATGATTTTCATCGCTTTTGTATCAGGAGCACTGAGCGTTATACTACCAGAAAAACCTCCTATACGGTTGATATTTATATTAAAAGTTCCACTTTGTTTACGTTTAACCGTCAGTTGATTAGGATTAATGTTAAGGCTGAAGTCTGGTGCTGGTGGGGTGTTGGCTGTAATTAAGGTTGCTGTTGTTGTTCGTACAAGCTGATTAGCTAATCCTGCTATAGTTACTGTAAAAGTGTTAAGCGGTGTATTAGCACTAGTGTTAATAGTTAAGGTCGAACTTCCGTCAGGGTTAATTGTATTGCTAGAAAAACTACTAGTTAGGCTAGTCTCACTAGGGCTAGTGGTAGCAGCCAGAATAATAGGTTGATTAAACCCATTAATGGCTTTTGTTTTAATTGTAAAACTTGCTTTGTTACCAACCACTACCGTTTGGCTGTTTGGTTCAATGCTAATTGAAAAGTCTGGTGCAGTTATATTTACTGTTGCTGTTAATGTACGAACAATTTGACCAGCAGTAGCTGTAATAGCAATGCTAAAGGTACTTGGGCCAAGATTGCTCGCTGCATTGACTGTAAGGGTTGTGCTAGTTCCTGCCATTATAGTGCTATTAGAAAAAGAAGTTGTTAAGCCACTATTAGTAGGGGTCGATGTAGCAGTTAAGCCAATTGGCTGATTAAACCCATTGATTGCTCTAGAGTTAATAGTAAAACTTGTAGCATTCCCAGGGCTGATAGTTTGTGTGTTTGGTGTAATGGTAAGTGAAAAATCTGGTGTAGCTGGTGCTACATCATTAGTGATCTTTACTAGAAATGCATCTGAATTTCCTCCAGAAGCCCTTTGAAATGCGTTTGTAGTAGGAAAATCAGATGATATTGATGACCCTGTTACATAGACTGTGCCATTTTTGTCTATTGCCATTGCTAGGCTTGCGTCTTGTGCCCTGCCACCTAAATAAGTTGAGTAAACAAAATTACTTCCTGTTGAATCAAGCACAGAAACAAAAACATCGCTTATACCTTTGTTTTTATCTTGAATTGGCTTAGCCGTGGGGAAATCTGTAGAAAAGGTTGCTCCTGTAATATAAGCACTACCTACAGAATCAACATTAATAGCACTAACAGTATCATCTAATTTTCCACCCAAATAAGTTGAATAGACTAAGTTAGCACCAGTAGGGTCAAACTTAGTAATAAAAGCGTCTACTCCACCAGCCAAGTTTCTTTGTAATGCCCCTTTAACCAGTAAGTTAGTAGAACTAGTTGTACCTGTAAGATAAGCATTATTATCTGTATCAACTGCAACATCAGTTCCTTCATCATTACCGCTACCACCAAAATATGTAGAGTAAAGCATAGTACCCGTAGGGGTTAACTTAGTAAGAAAAGCATCCTGTCCGCCTGATAAAGTTGATTGAATTGCCATTAGGGTAGGGAAGTTACTAGAAAAAGTGTCTCCAGTAATATAAGCATTATTAGTTGAATCTACTACAATGCTAGAACATTCGTCTTCGTCACTGCCTCCTAGAAAACGTGAATAAACAATTTGGTTTCCCTGTGCATTAAGTTGAGTGACAAAACCATCTGATGGGCCGCCTAAGCTACTGTTTTGTGTACCAGGAAAGTTTCGTGAGCTTGTGCTACCAGTAATAAAAACATTGCCAGTGCTATTAACCGCTAAAGAAAATGCCTGATCATCATCATTACCACCTAGGTAAGTAGAGTAGACCAAATTATTTCCAGCAGGGTTTAACTTAGTAACAAACGCATCAAAAGTCCCACCACCTTTTACAGTTTGTAGAGCATTTTGATTAGGGAAATTGCTGGATATTGTTAATCCTGTGATGTAGGCACTACCAGAAGAATCAACTGCAATATCAAATCCTTGGTCAATACTACTACCGCCAAAGTAAGTAGCATAAACAAGGTTAGTACCAGCAGGGTTAATTTTGGCTACAAAAACATCAAATGGCCCACCGCCAAAGTTACGTTGTAACGCGCTAGCAACAGGGAAATTAGTAGAGCTAGTAGAACCAACAATATAGGCGTTTCCTGCTGCGTCTATGGCAACAGCATTAGCTTGATCGGTCAAACTACCTCCTATGTAAGTGGCATAGGAAATTTCTGGGTCAATAATTAATGGTTGACTTTGATCATAATCGCCAACACTAAAACTTACTAGGTTGGCTTCATTTATGTTATAGCTGCCTGAGATCGGTAGTTTATTACCTGCTATTTCTTGATAGATCAACGGTTTGTGTTGACGAACTATTCCACTTTCGGTGACTAAAAGTAAGTCGCCCTGCTCATTTACTTTGATTGGTTCTTGTAAGCCTTCAAACTTAAGTTGGATGAAACTAGGGTTTATGCTAGGGGCAACTATCAGGTCATATTCTAGGTTTTTTTTATTGCCATAAAAAATTAAATCCACCCCTGGATAAATTTGTTGATAAGCAACTTGGCCATAGTTAGTAATTTCTTTTTGCCACTTGCTGTTATCTTGCCCTAACAGATAGTTTGTTTTGGTTAGCAGTTGATTATTGCCAGCCACTTTAACCTCATTATTTGCCCCAACAAATTCTAGCGATAAGTTAGTGTCCTGTTTATGATTAGAAACCAAAATAGCTTTGTTGTTGGTAAGTAATAGGTTGTAGTCAAATCCATGAGAGATAAATTTAACACTAGGATCTACTTGACCAATATTAGTTTCAAAGCTTAGGGGTAGTTGCTCGTAAATTTTATCAAGCTTTGATTTTGTTAGGAGTGTAGGGGGCTTGTCTACATTTTCTCTAGTATCAGGAAGTGAAGGCATATTGCGTACATATTGAGCACAGGTAGCTAGACTTAATACTAATATAATAAAAATAATTGTTAATCGATTAAATAAATTAAGGCGAGAAAACATAAATGCTCCTGAAATAAGGGTTACGATTTTGATTAAAATTTAGGGTTTCTGTTAAGATAGCGAGTCACAAAAGAATTTTTTTGTCTTACTTTTTATAATGTCGCTATGTGGGCGGCTAAGAAACCCTAATGGCTCTAGAGAGAAAAACCATGATAGCTTATTTACAGTGTATAAATAAAACTTGTCAGGAAAAATTCCCAATTACCACCAAAACCTACCATTGCTCAAAATGCAAAGCTTTACTGGATGTTAACTATAATTTTGCCAAAATAGATGCTCAGGAGCTAAAAACTCGCTTTCGTGAGCGACGTAATTCGTTTGTACCAATAGATCAAAGCGGTGTTTGGCGATTTCGTGAGTTAATCCCTTTTCTTACAGATGAACAGCATATTATAACTTTATTTGAAGGCAACACCCCGCTTTATGACGCACCTAAATCTGCTGCTTATGCAGGGTTAAAAAAATTGTTATTAAAGCATCAAGGCTTAAACCCTACAGGCTCATTTAAGGATAATGGAATGACTACAGGGATAGCACAAGCCCTAGCTCTAGGAGCAAAAGCCGTTGCTTGTGCTAGTACTGGTAATACTTCTGCGTCAATGGCTGCTTATGCTGCTAGGGCAGGGATGCTTGCCGCAGTGTTTATTCCTAGTGGACAAATAGCATATGGCAAGCTATCGCAAAGCTTGGATTATGGGGCAAAAACTTTGCAAATAGATGGTGATTTTGATACTGCAATGCAACTAGTGCTAGAGTTAAGCCAAGAATCAGATCTTTATTTACTTAATTCTATTAACCCATTTCGCTTAGAAGGTCAGAAGACAATTGCTTTTGAGCTTTTAGAACAATGTGCTTGGCAAGTACCTGATCGACTTGTGATACCAGGGGGCAATTTAGGTAATAGTTCAGCTATTGGTAAAGGCTTAGCTGAGGCTTATCAATTAGGGTTAATAGACAGAATGCCTAAAATGCACATTATCCAAGCTGAAGGAGCAAATCCACTAGCGCGAATGTGGGCACAAGGAGAGCGTGAAAAGCTTTTAGCTGTGGAAAAAGCTACTACTTTAGCAACAGCAATAAAAATTGGTCATCCTGTTTCTTGGCAAAAAGCCTTACGTGCTCTAGATTGGTGTAAAGGTGGTGGCTGTCATCAAGTTTCTGAACAAGAGATTGCTGATGCTAAAGCTATAATTGGTAGTGATGGCATTGGTTGCGAGCCTGCTTCAGCAGTAACTTTAGCTGGTATTCGTAATCTAGTTAATGATGGGATAATAGACAAAGAAGAAAAAATCGTTGCTATTTTAACAGGGAATTTGCTTAAAGATCCTGATTATACAGTAAATTATCACTTAGATTCGCTTTATCAAAAATCACAAACTAAAACAGAAATAATTGACCAACAGAATAAAATAGTAGCTCACTTTGCTAATCAGCCTATTCAAGTTTCAGCAGAAAAAACAGTGATCAAGCAAGTGTTAGGGTTATAGCTAAATATAATAGCCGAATAGTTTTTCATTGTAACTTATTGAAAATAAAAAAAACTCTTGATGTCCCGTTAGGGACATTTGATAGTAGCCCAGTCCTTTAGGGCTGGGAGCTAATTAAAGGAAATTAAATGTAGGAGTATTTATTGGACATGGAAATAATTAAACAAGAAAAAGCTATTACTAATTGTATTATCAAAAATGAAAAAGGTGATATGTGTGCTGGTCATTTGAAAGAATATTTAACAGCTTCAGAGGAAATAAAAAAACAAATGCCTGCTAAACAGTCTGTTTATCGTTGTCGACGCTGCTTAGCTCTTTATACAATGCCTAAGCAAGATCATTTACAAGGTAGCAAGTCAGGAGTTTTGTTACCACCTCAAAAACTATAATTGCTTGTAATTTAACTAATCAGAGTAAAATAAGGTAATTTTCCGATAAATTGTTATCTTTTCTCTAGACTAAGTAGCTTTTTGCATTAAAATGGTTTTCTTAGTTTTCACGCCCAACAGAGAGAGATTTCTCTCACAGCAATCTCTCATAGAAATTTTGTAGAATTAACTTAAAAAATAATACTTTGAAAGGCAGACAAATAATATGGCTATTAAAAGATTAAAAAAGACTCCTACTCAAACACCTGAAACTACTGTAAACGCAAGTGAAACTGCTAATGAAGTTGCTACTAGCGAATCAAATGAGCAATCTACTCCAGAAGCATCTACTTCTGGTAGTGTAGCCGAATCAACTGGCCCAAAAACTCTGTCCATAGATATTGGAGGCAGTGGGGTCAAGCTAATGATATTAGATGAAAATGGTAAGCCTTTAACTGAACGTGCCCGTCAAGATACTCCTCAACCAGCTAAACCACAGCCCATTGTAGATGTAATTGTGGCATTAGCTAATAGCCAGACAGTTAGTTATGACCGTATTTCAGTTGGGTTTCCTGGTGTAGTACACGACGGGGTTGTTTATACGGCTCCAAACCTAGATCCTGATTGGAGTGGGTATGATTTAGCTGGGACACTTTCCCAAGTATTAGGTAAACCTGCTCGTGTGGCTAATGATGCTGATGTACAAGGCTTTGGCGCGATTGAAGGAAAAGGTCTAGAACTAGTTTTAACTTTAGGCACTGGTTTAGGTTCAGCATTATTTATTGATGGTCGCTTGGTTCCTAACCTAGAACTTGCTCACCATCCTTTCCGCAAAGATTGTACTTATGAAGAACAACTAGGACGTGCTGCTTTAGATAAAGCAGGCAAGAAGAAATGGAATAAACGTGTCAGAATAGCTATTGAGCTATTAGATAAAATTATTAACCATCGCGCACTTTATATTGGTGGTGGTAATGCCAAAAAACTTCAAGGTGACTTACCTGCTAATGTTCATACTGTTAGTAATGAAGCAGGTATTTTAGGTGGCATTGCTCTTTGGCGTTACTAAATAGAGAGCTTAATTTATAGATTGTCTTTGCTTATAGCCTAGTGCTTTTTCAGTGCTAGGCTATCTAGGTTTTTGTGCTAAAATCAGCCTTTCCCACTAAATTTTTCATATATTGCTAATTGTTAATGGAGGTTTTATGACTCGGAGAACTTTTCTGAGATTGCAAATAATTTTATTACTCTTATTTTTTATGATTGGGGTGCCAACTAATGGTTTAGCAGTCCAACAAACCCCTAAAACTATTGACTTTTCTTCAGTAGTAATAATGGGGGATAGTCTATCGCATTCCTATCATGATGGACTAGTTCATGCAGATGCTCAAAATCAAAATTACGTAAGCTTATTAAGTAAGCAAATTGGGTTTGAACTGCGACAAGGAACTATTGGTGAACCAGGTGGATTTGGCAGCCGATTTTCTCTAAAAGACCCTAATATTCCTGTTAGACCGCTTAATGCTAACACTTTCTTAAATCTTACTTTACCACCAGTACCACGAAATACTGGACGAGTTGACTCTTCTGTCAGAGTAAATAATTTTGCAATTGGTGGTGCAAAGGTTACAGATATTATTAATGCTAGACCTGATTCTAGTAGACCTAATGACGCTGTGTTTTCTTCATTAGGAATTCCTTGGCTCTCAGATAATCCTCCAGTAAGACGTAGCCAACTAGAGTTTGTTGAAGCTATGAGTCCTAAACCAACGCTGGCAATTTTGCTAATTGGTGGTAATGATGCTCTAGGAGCAGCCTTTAACTCTAACCTTTCTTTGGTAACCCCAGTAGATAAATTCCTAGCAGATTATGAACAAATTGTACGTCGTACAAAAGCAACTGGGGCACAAATGATTCTAGTTACTGTCCCTGATGTTGTTTCAACGGCGGCCATTATTTCTGGTAAAGATTTGATGGCTTTTATTCCAATACCAAAAGAAATGTTTACACAAAAAACAGGTATTAAAGCAGAAGATTTTGTTACCCTACGCGCTTTGTCTTCATTAATTGACATAGTTTTTGGTCGTAGCAATGGCCCAGTCCCAGAAGACCAAATTTTGCGTGCTAGTATGGCTAAACAAATCTCTAAGTCAGTAAAAAAATTTAACAAAGGCATCCAAAAAATCGGAAAGCGAGAAGGCTTTTTAGTAGTAGATATAAATAAATTTTTGTCAGTAACTTCTACAGATAAAGGGTTTCCTGTAGGGAATAACTTGGTTTTAACCAATAGATATTTTGGCGGTGTAGCAAGTTTTGATGGTATTCATCTAAGCATCACGGCTAATGCTGTACTAGCAAATATTTTTATTGATGAAATTAACAAGTTTTATAAAAAGAGTTTTCCACTGATAGATGTTGCACCTATTGCAATGGCTGATCCTCAAGTACCAAAGCCAGTTACAGGTGCTCAACCAATTGAAGAGACATTAACTGAAATGGATTGGCAATTGGCTAAACCTCAGTTTGATGCTATGGCTGAAGCAATTAAGAAATTGCTTCAAATCAACCCTGATGAACAGTAAATGTGAGTAAAAAAGTTTTTCTTAATTTAAAGACACAGAAAGCAAATTTTCTGTGTCTTTTTATTTGAAAAAGAAAAAGCAGAAAATATGCAAACTAGCGAAGTAAACGAAATAACCAAAATCCTACAAACAGCCATCTCACCAGTAGTTTTAATTTCTGGAATAGGGTTACTTGTTATGTCTATGACTAATCGGTTTGCTAGGACAACCGATAGAGCTAGAGTACTTTCTAAAGAAATCGAAAAATCAGAAGGCTCTAATACAAATAATCTTAAACAGCAAATAAAAATACTATACCTGCGATCAAAAATATTAATGTTCTCAATTAGCTTTGCTATTATGAGCATATTTTTTGTTGCACTACTAGTTATAACTTTATTTGTTTCCTATCACTTGAGCTTAACTATAAATAATTTAATTACCCTTTGCTTTGTCTTAAGTTTAATTGCTTTGATAATATCAGTAGTTTTATTTATTAAAGAAATTAGCTTGTCACTCAGAGCACTTAAACTAGAGATTAAAGACGATTTACAAGATTAGGGTAGGTTAACTTGTTATTTACTGCACAAAAAATTAGGATAGCTTTCCGCTAATTTCTTGTTTAGAGGAGCAAAATTTAATGAAAAAAGTTATGGTGATTGGGCTAGATTGTGCTGCTCCACAGTTGGTTTTTGACGAGTGGCGCGATGATTTACCTAATCTAAGAGCATTAATGGAAAAAGGTGTTTGGGGTAAATTACGATCTACAGATCCTCCTATTACTGTGCCTGCTTGGATGTCAATGTTAACATCTAAAAGCCCTGGTAGATTAGGGTTTTATGGTCTACGTAATCGAGCAGATTATTCTTATGCAAAAATGTCTATTCCTAATTCTGCCCAAGTTAAAGAACCCACTGTTTGGGAAATTCTCTCCAAAGCAGGAAAGAAATGTATTGTTTTAGGTGTTCCACAAACCTATCCGCCTAAACCATTAAATGGTTATTTAGTTTCTTGCTTTCTTACTCCTAGTACTAAAAGCGACTTTACCTATCCAAAAGAGTTTAAGGCTGAGGTTGAAGAAGTTACTGAGGGTTATATCCTAGATTGTGACAATTTCCGTACCGATGATAAAGACCGAATTCTTGACCAAATTTTTGCTATGACAGACAAGCGTTTTCGTTTAGCGCGTCATTGTTTGCAAACTAAAGAATGGGATTTCTTTATGATGGTAGAAATGGGCACAGACCGTATCCATCACGGTTTCTGGAAATATATGGATACCACACATCTTAAACATGAGCCAGGAAATGCCTATCAAGATGCAATTAAACGCTATTATAAATTCTGTGATGAGCGTGTTGGGGAACTAGTAAAACTTGCTGGTGAGGACACAACAATTCTAATTGTTTCTGATCATGGTGCAAGAAAAATGGATGGCGGTATTTGTATTAA
>JAHFUF010000556.1 GCA_023265235.1 Blastocatellia bacterium | reverse complement strand
AGACATTATTGGTAATAATAAAAAGTAGGGGCGAACTGTTCGCCCCTACTTTTGTGTGATGTTTTATATTTTTATATTTTGATATGTTTTCTTTGTACTTAAGGCTGGAAGTATATAAGGATTGGGTTATTTCTTGTAAGGGCGAATCTATGTGTTCGCCCTCTTACAGATAACCCCAGGTAGGTGTCTGCCTAATAAGAAAGGCGAACACATAGGTTCGCCTTTTCTTTAGAATCAATAGGTTAGCACAAGAAATTCCAATGGTATTAAATTAAGTTGCTTTAATAACTTTGCCAGCCTTGATACAACGTGTGCAAACTTTAAGGTGGCAACGAGTGTTATTAACTACTGCATGAACTCGTTGTAGGTTTGGGTTAAAACGACGTTTAGTGCGGTTATTGGCATGACTCACGCGATTACCAAATTGTGGCCCTTTGCTGCAAATATCACATTTCATTGACATAAGTTTTTCTCCTCTTATTACCGCCAAAAGCTTCTAAAAATCTTCTACTTGATTAACAAGGGTTTTGATATTTTATTTTCGGCGCATTTACTGGTATTATGTGGGCTTACTGTTCCCAACAGAAAACGCTATTTATAGCAAACCGCTATTACTAAGTCAAAATAATATCGCGCAAAAAGGAGCAAGGTTATTGTGCAAATGAGGTCTAGGAGACTCAAAATACTCGTTTTTTCTTTAGTTTTATTACTTTCATTAACAACTATAAGTTGTGACCAAGGTAGCAAAGCTGGTTCATCTAGTTCTGCTAGTGGTGGTGAAGTTGCTGCCAAAGTAGGGAATCAAGAAATCCCACTTTCTAAAGTAGACCGTATGATTGAACAAGGACTGCAACAAAATCAAACAGGAAAAAAAATTACTGATCTTAACCCTGTAGAATTAGCTTCAGCACGCTTGCAAGTTTTAGATTCACTAATTACGGATGAAGTGCTCTATCAAAGGGCTAAACAGGAAAACATCCAAGTTAGCGATGAAGATGTTGGTACCCAAATTCAAAATGGGATTCAACAAAAAGGGCTTTCTGCTGATGATTTTCAAAAAGAATTAAAATCTGCTGGAATAACAGAAGAAGAATTTCGTGAAGATGAGCGTCGTAGAATGTCTATTGCTAAGTTAGTGGATAAAGTAGGACAGGTTAAACCACCAACAGATCGTGAAATTGCTGAGTATTATGAGCGTAACCCATCAGAATTTACTATTGGTAAAGGGCTTAATTTAAGTCGAGTTAGCGTTGATGCGGCAGATAATAAGGCTAAAAATGACGCTATTGGCGAAGAACAAGCCAAACAAAAAATAGAGACAATTTATAGTCAACTTAAAAATGGTGGTGATTTTGCTACGGTTGCACGCTCTCAATCTGAAGATCAATCAGCCTTAAAAGGCGGTGATTTAGGGTTTTTAAGTGAGCAAGAATTACAGCAAGCAGGCTTTCCTCCACAAGTAATTCAAGCCTTTTTCCAAATGCGTGAGGGTGATATTACCCCACCAGTACAGGGTTCAAAAGGTCTTTGGTATATTTTTAAGCTTACTGCAAAACGTACTCAAGAAGAAAAATTAACCCTAGATAGCCCACAAATTAAAGCACAGGTTTCACAACGACTCTTACAGCAACGTAAAAGTATTCTTGGTAGTGCACTGCAAACTACTGCTATGAACCAGATTAGGACAGAGAATTTCCTAGCTCAAAGGATACTGCAAAACCCTGATACTTTTGGTTCATTACGTCCTACTAGTTTGTCTACTATAGATAATAAAGATAGTAAACCCACTGATAATAAGCCTGCGGATAATAAAGATATAAAGCAAACCCCAATTCCAATGGCAAATGAACCTGCTAAAGATGGCAAAGATGCTACTAAAGACAGTAAAACTGTGGAAAAAAACACAGAAAATAAGTCAGAAAATAAGTCAGAAAAAAATAAATAAAGTAGCCTTAAAACCTTATACTTTAAAAATAAAAATTAAGGGAAACAACTGTTATAAAATCGATAAATTTTTAATTGTTGTTTCCTAACTGGTTAGTTAAAAATGTTATTTCGCTTTGATGAAGTTTATAAATCTTATGGTGCAGACGAAGTTCTCTTAGGAGTAACTTTTCAAATTAACCCCAAAGAAAAAGTTGGTTTAGTTGGTCGCAATGGGGCTGGTAAAACTACGATTTTTCGTCTTTTAATGCAACAAGAACAGACTGATCGCGGACAAGTTATACGAGCTAATAATCTTTCTATTGGCCTTTTAACTCAACAACATCGCGTTATAGTAGGCAATACAGTTCTAGAAAGTGCTCTTAGTGTCTTTACTAGGCTTAAAGAAATAGAAGAGCGAATGCAAAAACTAGAGCAACATATGGGTGAGCTTTCAGGTGATGCTTTAGAAACCACTCTAGCTCAATATAGTGAACTCCAACATACTTATGAGATCGAGGGAGGATTTACTATTTCAGCCCGTGCTGAGGCTGTACTTTTAGGATTAGGTTTTTGTAAAGAAGACTTTACTTTACCTGTTACTCATTTAAGTGGCGGCCAACAGGCAAGGTTAAGTTTGGCTTGTTTACTGCTAGGCGAGCCTGACATTTTATTATTAGACGAGCCAACAAATCATTTAGATATTCGTGCTATTGAATGGTTAGAAGAATTTTTAACCTCCTATACTTCTGCCTATGTTATTATTTCCCACGATCGCTTCATGCTAGATCAATGTACAAATCGAATTTTAGAGCTAGACGCAGGACGTGTTAGTAATTACCCTGGTAATTTTTCTTTTTATTTGTCAGAACGTGAAGAACGGCGTAAAGCTCAACAAAATGCCTATGAACAACAACAAGGATTGATTGAACGTACAGAAGAATTTATTAGGCGTAATTTAGCAGGACAAAAAACTAAACAAGCAAAATCACGTCGTAAAATGCTAGAAAAATTAGACAAAATCGAAGCAGTACAATCAGAAGAAACTACTACTAATTTTTCTGTTAAACCTATTGCTCGTAGCGGTGATATAGTCTTAAACGTAAAAGACTTAACTATTGGGTACGAAAGGCTTTCCCTAGCTTCAAATATTGGTTTTACTTTACGTCGAGGGGAAGTATTAGCTATTATTGGTGGTAATGGTACAGGAAAAACTACTATGCTACGTACCTTACTTGCTCGACAAGATCCATTAGTTGGAGAAATTCGCTGGGGAAGTAATATTAGTATAGGTTATTACGATCAGCAGCTTAATGAACTGAATCAGCGCAACCGTGTAATTGATGAGCTAAAAGAAATAGAGCCTTATGCAGAAGAAGTAAAACTCAGATCGTTTTTAGGCACTTTTAACTTTCGTAGTGACGATGTATTTAAGCAAGTAAGTGATCTTAGTGGAGGAGAACAGGGACGTTTAGCACTAGCAAAGCTAGTTTATAGCCGAGTAAATGTTTTAGTATTGGATGAACCTACTAACCACTTAGATATAGCGTCTAGGGAATCCCTAGAAAACGCTCTAGATAATTTTACTGGTACAGTATTGGTGGTTTCACATGATCGATATTTTCTCGATCGATTGGCTACAGAAATAGTATACTTAAACGGCAGTAGCGCGGAGCTTTTTTCTGGTACATATTCAGAATATTGCGAATTACGTCGCAAACGCGAAGAAGTAGAACAACAGCAACGTGCGCAAATTGCACGGGAAACACGCACAGTTGCTAAAAACGCCAAACCTAAGACCACCAAACCAGTACTGCGGGAAATCGTAGTAATTGAACAAGAAATTACAGATTTAGAATCAGAAATTGCAATAGTTTCTCAATCTTTGTCTAGTGTAGAAGCGGCTCGTAATCCAGAGAGGTTAGCTGAGTTACAAATTCAGTATGATGAGCTTACTGAGAAACTGGAATCGCTTTACCAAGAATGGGAACTAGCAATGTTAGGGTATAAAGAGTGTTAATGATGGTTAAGCTAGAAAGGTTGTATTAGATTTTGAGCTAATTAGGTTGAGGAGGCTGTCATGAAAATTGCCTGTCCAAAATGTGGGCGCGAGTATAGACTAGATCCTTCGCGCATACCTGCAAAGGGGGCAAGGTTTACTTGTTGGGGCTGTCAAGCAAAAGTAGAAGTTAGACCACTACAAGCTGGGCAAGGTGAAGCTGCTGTTACTGA